>NZ_PNCN01000064.1:0-6690 GCF_005886135.1 Pseudoalteromonas sp. S4741
ACCTTTCACCTTTCACCTTTTACCTTTTATTTTTAACTTCTCATCTCTGCCCTGCTACCACTTATCGTATCTACTCGAATTGTTATTAAAACTCGTTACAATAAAATAATGTTAAAAAACGAGAATCTATAATGAAAACACAACTCACTCTTGTAGGCTGTGCACTTATTACCAGCTTAACGAGCGCCAGTGCTTTAGCTAATAAGCCATTAGAATTTAAAGATGTATTTGATTTTAAATCTGCAAAAGGCACGCAGCTTTCTGAAAATGGTCAAATCCTATCTTTAAGTGCAACCCCTTATCGCGGGGATGCTACAGGGAAAGTCTACTCACTCAATAGCAATAAGCTTATTGCTGAGGTGGAACGAGGAACCCGTCCTACCATTAGCAAAATGGCAAACTGGGTCGCATTTACGCAGGTGCCTACTCTGCTTGAAAAAGAAACCACTAAGAAAAAAAGTGACTTAAAAAATAACTTAGTATTAGTGAACACCCAAACCGGTGAGCAGCAAAGCTTTAATAATGTAAAAGATTACGTGCTAGCTAATAACGGCCAGTGGCTGGTCTATCGCAAAAATGAAAACGCTGAAGAAGACGATAAAAAACTCGACAACGATAGCGCTATTACTGCCGACAAAAAAGATAAAAGCTATCCGCTGGTTATCATCAACTTAAGTGATAAGCGCACTCATACTCTTGAAAGTGCCTTTACCTATGGCATTAGTGCCACCAGCAATCAGCTATTAGTGAGTCAAAGCTATGTTGATGGCGGCAATAATCAAATTACTTTATTCTCACTCGATGATTTTACCAGCACCGTGTTAATTGATGAGCCCGGTGTGGTTGCTAGCAAAATAGCCTGGCACCCAATCGAAAAAACCGTTGCGTTTACCTTAGGCAACTATGTAAACGATGATAAGCGTCGTCGTCAGTACGAATTAACGCTGTGGCAAAACGACACGCTAACCACTGTGCAATCACCTAACCCAGAATGGTTAATGGGCAAAACCGCGACATTAACTTGGGCCGAAGATGGTACACGTTTATACTTTGAAAACCGCCCAAAACTCGCTGCAAAAGTTAAACAAAAAGAATACACAGATGAGTCATCACTGTATGACTTTGAAGTAATTCGCGACCATAAAGGATTAAATGTATGGCACAACAATGATGCACAAATAAAACCGCGCGAAGAGCAGCAGTGGCATAAAAACAATAAAAATCGTCATTACACTGCGGTATACCATGTAAATTCACAGCAAGTCGTTCAGTTAAGCACGCCAAATATGCCTGAGCTGTCGCTTAATACTGAGCGTGCCACGTCATTGTTAGGCTACTCAAATTTAGCGCATCTTGAAAAAGTAATGTATGGCGGTTTTTTTGCTGACTACTTTGCTGTTGATATAAACACGGGTAAACAGACTTCTATCATTAACGACTATCCATTTAGGCCGAGCCTTGCGCCCAATGGGCAGTTTGCTGCTTACTTTGATAATAACCAAGTACAGCTTAAAAACTTAGGTAATAATAAAGTGAGCGTACTCAGCAAGGCGATTAACGCCACGTTTGCCGATGACAAACACGACTATCCATCCAAGCAGCCTGGTTATGGTTTTGCAGGCTGGCTGAACGATAGCAGCGAAATACTGGTTTACAGCAAATACGATATTTGGTCATTTAACGTCAATACCAAGCAAGCTAAACGCTTAACTAATGGTAAAAAAAGTAATACGCAATACAGAGTGATCAAACTTGATAAAAACCAAGTAGGCTTTAACAACAATGATACGCTCCTGCTTTCTGCAATTAATTTACAAAGCAAGCAAAGTGAAGTGGCAAAACTTAATTTAGCAACTCTTGAAGTCACTAAATTACTTACAGGTAATAAGCGCTTTGATGTAGTTAAAAAAGCCAAAAATGCCGATAAATACTTATTTACTGAGCAAACCTATCAGCAATTTCCAGACATTTATCAAACAGACTCTAACTTTAAACAACCACAACGCGTAACTAACCTTAATCCTCAGATAAGCAACTTTGCTTGGGGACAAACACCTGAACTCATTAGCTATAAAGGCTTTGATGGTGAAGATTTACAAGGGGTATTAATCAAGCCTGCCGGTTATAAAAAAGGCGATAAAGTGCCTGTTGTGGTGTACTTTTACCGCTACATGAGCCAGCGCATGTATGACTTTCCAAAAATGGAATTAAATCATCGCCCTAATTTCCCGATGTTTACCTCAAATGGCTACGCCATCTTTTTACCTGATATTCGCTTTGAAATAGGTCACCCTGGTAAATCCTCAACTCAAACCATGATCAACGCCACACAAAAGCTGATTGATTTAGGTATTGCCGATGCTAATAAAATAGGCTTACAAGGCCACTCTTGGGCGGGTTATCAAAGTGCATTTATGATCACCCAAACTGATATGTTTAAAGCAGTGGTATCGGGCGCGCCAGTATCAAACATGACCAGTGCTTACAGTGGCATTCGCTTAAAATCTGGACTTGCACGCCAATTTCAATACGAAACAGGGCAAAGCCGTATTGGTAAAAATTTGTTTGAAGCACCTGAGCTTTATATTGAAAACTCGCCAGTCTTTTTTGCCGATAAAGTAAACACGCCTATTTTGATTATGTTTGGCGACAAAGATGATGCGGTGCCATGGCATGAAGGCGTGCAATATTACTTAGCGCTTCGTCGCGCAGGTAAAGACGCAACCTTTTTACAATATGAAGGTGAACCGCATCACCTAAAACAATTTCCAAATCAGGTCGATTTTTCAGTGCGTATGATGCAGTACTTTGATCATTACCTTAAAGGCAAACCGGCCGCTAAGTGGATGAAAGAAGGTGAAGCGTTTATCGAAGAGTAACCACTAGAAGTTAAAAACCCCGACTGCACTGCGTGATATCGGGGTTTTTAACTATGTAACCTGAACTTTGGTTAAGAGATTTACTAACGTATTGAATCAAAATTGATATTTATATTTATTTTCTCTAGCCAGAGATTTCCAGTGAAAACAAGGCGAAATTACGCGTCAATAGCTGCTTGAGATAGATTTATTATCCAGAGTTCAGGTTAAATATATTTATCCAAAGCGAAAAGCCACTAAACCGACAAGAGCTACAAATTTACTTGGATTAAAAGACCGTAAACATTTTAGAGAGCGCTACTTAAAGCCAGCCATTGATGCTGGAATTATAGAAATGACTATTCCCGAAAAACCAAATAGCAAAATGCAGCAGTATAAACTTACCCAGACGAGTTAAAAGCTTAAGTTATAAACAGAGCAGGAATAAACGCCACCTCAAAGATGAAGTGGCGTGTTAATACGCTGTTTCCAGCGAAATTTTATAATTGATTAAAAACGACTACGCGTACTGCCCGGCGGCAAATCCACAGCTCCACGCGTATTGGAAATTATAGCCTCCTAGCCAACCCGTTACATCGGTCACTTCGCCAATAAAGTATAAGCCTTTAGCTTTTTTAGCCTCAAATGTCTTTGAGCTCAACTCGTCGGTATCTACGCCGCCTAAAGTAACCTCTGCGGTTCTGTAACCCTCGGTACCATTTGGTTTAATTTGCCACGCATGAATATAATCAGCAAGCGCATCTATTTGGCCATGCGTTAGTTGATTAATATTACAATCGGGAATGGCGTTACTGGCGTGGAGTATTTCTACAAAGCGCTTAGGTAGGATAGTCGCGAGGCTATTTTTCAACGATTTTTGCGCTTGTGTTTCTCGCCAATTAGCTAGCTGTTGCTTTAAATCTAGTTCAGGCAGTAAATTGATCGTTACCGCCTGACCTGCTCGCCAAAATGAGCTTATTTGCAATATAGCAGGCCCAGATAGCCCACGATGAGTAAATAAAATATTCTCTTTAAATACGGTGCCATCTTCGCTTGCAACTTCACAAGGAATACTAATACCCGAAAGCCCTTCAAAACGGTCTTTATCGTGCTGATGTAAGGTAAAGGGAACTAGAGCAGCCATAGTCGGCAATATCTTTAAGCCAAATTGCTCTGCAATTTTATAGCCGATTGGCGTAGCACCCAGTTTAGGCATGGTTAACCCACCCGATGCAACCACAAGCGACTCACAAGTAAGTGTTTCTTGTTCAGTTGTCACACTATAGCCGGTAGCTGTTTGAGCGACATTTAACACTTCGCTGCGCAGTTTAATAGTAACGCCCGCCCACTCACACTCGGTTAGTAAAATATCAACAATGTCTTGTGCGCTATTGTCACAAAATAATTGCCCGAGTGTCTTATGGTGATATGCCAAACCATGTCGGTCTACAAGCTCTACAAAGTCGTGCTGCGTGTAGCGACTTAAGCACGATTTTACAAAATGGGGGTTAGCGCATAAATAGTTGCTAGGGCTTGCATTTTCATTTGTAAAATTACAACGCCCACCGCCACTAATTAAAATTTTACGTCCTGGCTTTTTACCCATATCAAGTACTGTGACGCTTCGGCCGCGATACCCTGCTTGTGCCGCACACATTAAACCAGCGGCTCCGGCACCAATCACTATCACATCAACGTGAGTCATTTAGTTATCTCTTAAAAACTTTTGTGAATTATAACAAAGTTTCAATAATAACCAGATAGCCAGAGCGTGTTTATCTTGAGCGTAAACAGGATGCGTAAGCTTTGCTCGATTTTTACTTAGTCCACAAGGTTACAAATCGCGCGCCGCGGTTAACCTCTTCCTAGATTGAACTTATTTTAATCCGCAAAGGTCAACACCCCTTTTGTATTATTTTTAATTTATCAATAAAAGTTAATTAATGATAAAAAACCCCAAAAAAATATAATACATTAGAATTATTAATAATAGAAAAACAAATACAAAACAACTGAAAGCGCACTAAATACGCGGTTATAACTAAATGAAATAGGTACATACGTATTTAATATTTCAAAGTAGTTAACAGATCATTTACCTTTGTACCCGCTTTGTGGATTTTCACAAATAATAATAAAACTAAGGGTAATTATGACTTCTAATAATTCATTCAAAAAATGCGCTGTTGCGCTAACAATAAGTACACTCTTTGCTGCCAGCTCAAGCATGGCTAACCTAGCGCAAGCAATCGCACCCTCAATGGCAGAAACCTCAGCCAAGTTACAAAATCAAGGTGGCTTTGAGACTCAATTCATCATTAAATATAAAAATAACAACGATATGATGAGCACCTCAACCGCTGATGTATCACCAGCAATGATGAATAAAAAAGCGCAAAGCTTTGTAAAAAACTTCACCTCAAAAAAAGACAAAGTTAAAGCTAAGTATGTTCGCGCAATGGCACTCAATAACCATCACGTAATGCGTGCCGATAAAAAACTAAACGCTGAAGAGGCCCAGCAGTTCATGCAAGAAATGGTTAATTCGGGTAATGTTGAATATATTGAAGTCGATCAAATGCTAAAACCATTTGCAACTCCTAATGACCCGCGTTATGGCGATCAATGGCATTACTATGAGCAAGCCGGTGGACTTAACTTACCAGCAGCTTGGGATACGGCAACAGGCAGTGGTGTGGTTGTCGCTGTGCTTGATACGGGCTACCGCCCTCACGTTGATTTAAACGCTAATATTTTACCAGGCTACGATATGATCTCTAATCTATCAGTCGCCAATGATGGCAATGGCCGTGACAACGATGCTCGCGATCCAGGGGATGCAGTTGCAGCTGGTGAATGTGGTAATAACGGTGCACAAGGCTCTAGTTGGCATGGTACTCACGTTGCAGGCACTGTCGCTGCAGTAACAAATAACGGTGAAGGCGTTGCTGGTGTTGCTTATGACGCCAAAGTAGTACCAGTGCGTGTATTGGGTAAATGTGGCGGTTTAACCTCAGATATTGCTGACGGTATCATTTGGGCCTCAGGTGGTAATGTGTCGGGTACATCAGCAAATGCTAATCCTGCTGATGTAATTAACATGAGTTTAGGTGGTGCGGGTGCATGTAGTTCAACCACGCAAAATGCCATAAATACTGCTCGTAACAACGGCACAGTTGTTGTTATTGCTGCAGGTAACGATAACGATAATTCTGCAAACTACAACCCAGGTAACTGTAATGGTGTTGTTAATGTTGCATCAGTTGGCCGTAATGGTGGCCGCGCTTATTACTCAAATTACGGAAGTAATATTGATGTGGCAGCACCGGGTGGCGCGCAAAGCTTTGCCAATGATTCTGAAGGTGTTTTATCAACTTACAATTCAGGTTCAACAACACCATCAAGCGACAGTTATGGCTTTTCGCAAGGCACCTCAATGGCGGCTCCTCATGTTGCGGGTGTTGCTGCACTGATCAAACAAGCAAAACCAAACGCGACTCCTGATGAAATAGAAAGTATTTTAAAAACAACCACTCGTCCATTTTCTTCTACGTGTACCAGCTGTGGTACAGGTATTGTTGATGCAGCCGCTGCGGTTGCTGCAGCATCAGATGGTACACCGCCAACAACGGGTGATAACGAACTTGTTGATGGAGAAGTCAAAACCGGTTTAAGCGGTGCGGCAAGTGCACAAGACTTTTACACTATGACAGTCCCAAGTGGTGCAACCAATGTTACTTTCACTATGAGTGGCGGTACAGGGGATGCTGACTTGTATGTACGTGCAGGTAGTAAACCAACCACAACCACTTATGATTGTCGTCCATATAAA
>NZ_PNCN01000065.1:0-16054 GCF_005886135.1 Pseudoalteromonas sp. S4741
GACCGCTGACCGCTGACCGCTAATTCTTAAAACCTAAGCTGCTCTTTAAACTTAGCTGTGTTATTTTAAACGTCTTGTTTAAAAGGATCTTGCTGTATGTTTAAAACCGTGTTTTTTATCTTCTTTTTTATACTAAGTGCACTTTTTACCGTTGCTACACATGCAAATGAGGCTAAACATGCAATCGCCGTTGGTGCAGAGCAATTTGCTTTGTATGCACCCCAATTAAAAAACAAACGTGTAGGGCTGGTGGTTAACCAAACCTCTGTAGTGGGGCAAATGCATTTAGTTGATAGCTTGCTGGCTAAAAACATCAACATCACTAAAATTTTTGCACCTGAGCATGGCTTTCGAGGCGATCACGATGCCGGTGCTCATGTACAAAACGCCGTTGATAGCAAAACTGGTATTGCGCTTATTTCTATTTACGGTAAACACAAAAAGCCAACCCCCGAGTCATTGCAAAATGTTGATGTGATAATTTTTGATATTCAAGACGTGGGCGTACGCTTTTATACCTACATAAGCTCTATGCATTACATGATGGAAGCCGCGGCCGAGCAGGGGGTTGAATTTATAGTACTCGATAGGCCAAATCCTAATATTAGCCACATTGACGGGCCAATTTTAGAACCGAAGTTTAAATCGTTTGTGGGTATGCACCCAATCCCTGTACTGCATGGTATGACGGTAGGCGAGCTTGCTAATATGATCAAAGGTGAGGGGTGGATCAATCAGGCTCGTGATTTAAAGCTAAATGTGATCCCTGTTGCCGGCTACACCCGCACAACACCATATAGTTTGCCGGTAAAACCAAGCCCTAATTTACCCAACGATCAATCAATTGCGCTTTACCCATCACTTTGCTTTTTTGAAGCCACTCCTATTAGTATAGGTAGAGGAACTGACTTTGCCTTTCAGGTTATTGGTTATTCACCAGTAGCACTTGGGGATTTTAGCTTTACCCCTCGCTCAATAAAAGGCGCAGCGCTTAATCCTAAATTTAAAGACCAGCTAGTGAAAGGGATTGATTTACGCCATAGTGATACCGTCGGTTTAAACTTAAATTATTTAATTAATGCTTACCAGCAGCTTACACAGGCTAAACAGCTGTTTTTTGAACGTGCCGATTTTATGGATAAGCTCGCAGGAACTGATAAATTAAGGCTCGCCATAGAAGCAGGGCACTCAGCTGAGGAAATTAAACAAAGTTGGCAAGCCGGGCTTAAACAGTTTAAACAGCAAAGAGCGCATTATTTGCTGTATTGATAAAAGGGATGCGTGCATTGGGCTTTAAAAATGATAAACAATAAAATGTACTATAAAGTAGTTATATTGCTACTGAGCATTATTATTGCGGGCTGTAGTCACTCTACAGCAATTAAATCAGAGCGCCCTTTAACGGCTAATCATATTAACGCGTTAGCTAATGCGCAGGTGATTGCTACCTTTCCTGAGCCAAATCCCAGCAGCAGAGAATATGTAAATAACCGCGGCACTTTTAAAGCCTACCGGGGTCGTGGACAACTATTGCTACAAAATGTCAGTGCGGTTAGCGCCGATATATACATCAATAATAAAAAGCTCTCTCTTAATGAGCCTTTACGCGCTAACACCGAGTACGACTTTAATTTAGGGCACTATACGCATAACGGCGTGAACACCTTTAAGGTAGAGAATATTCAACCTGCTGGCGGCAGTTTAACCCTGCGCTTTGCATTTGCTACCTTAGAAAATACCGCCACAAAAGAAATCGACTTTAGCCAAGTTGATACCTTAATTGAAAACGATATAAAAGCAGGCTTTCCAGGAGCGGTACTAGCGGTTGTTAAAGCGGGTAAGGTATTAAAATTAACCGCGTATGGCGATGCAAAACAATATCAGCAAAGTGATTTAATGCTACTGCGCCCAGAGCCTATGCAAACTAATACCTTATTTGACTTAGCCTCAAATACTAAAATATTTGCTACTAACTTTGCATTAATGAAATTGGTCAGCGAGGGGCAGTTAAACATAAATCATACGGTGCATTCATACCTAAAAGAGTATCAGGGAGGTGGTCGAGAGCACCGCCAAGTAAAAGACTTACTAACTCATAGTGCCGGTTATCCGCCAGTGTTTGATTTTCATCGAAAAGACACCGCTTACGGCGATGCGTTTTTCTCACAAACAAGCGAAACCACGAAACAGCTATTATTAACAAGCGTGCCATTAACCGCTGAACCTACAGCGCCGCATGTTTACTCTGATATTGATTACATGATTTTAGGTGTTTTAATTGAGCGAATTAGCGGCCAACCACTCGATGAATACCTAGAGCAGCATATTTACGCGCCTTTAAAACTCAATAACACCTTATTTAATCCGCTTAAAAAAGGCTTTAACCGTCAGCAGTTTGCTGCCACGGAGCTTAGTGGTAATACTCGAGATGGGCGTATTCATTTTGATAATATTCGCACCAATGTACTGCAAGGGCAGGTGCATGACGAACGTGCTTATTATTCGCTTGATGGTGTTGCAGGCCATGCGGGATTATTTAGTAACGCTCCCGATTTAGCTGTGCTGTGCCAAGTTCTACTTAACAAAGGTGGTTATGGCGATACGCAAATTTTTAACGCCAGTAGCTTAGCGCAATTTTTAACGCCACAAAGCAGTGATGAAACCTACGGGTTAGGCTTTCGTTTAGCGGGAAATAACCAAGCGCGGCGCTGGCACTTTGGCCCTTATGCCAGCGCTCAGGCCTATGGCCACACAGGGTGGACAGGCACAGTCACCGTGATTGATCCGGCCTACGATTTGGCCATTATTTTACTCACTAATGCGCGGCATACTCCTATTAAAGGTACTGAAAAGCACTATCAATTTGTAGGGAAAAATTTTGAAACAGCGCAATACGGCTCTATTGTGTCGCTTGTTTATGAAGCATTATTAAATCAATAAGCGTTAGTAAGTGACTTAATTGCTTATATCTATTAAGTTAAGTAAAGCGTCGTCATTATAAAAATAAATAAGGTTTGTTTATGCATTGGTATTCTATTTTACCGCCACTGATTGCCATTGCTATCGTGTTTTGGCGTAAAGAAGTGATTATGGCTCTTTTGGTGGCAGTGGCTTCATCAGAGTTTTTACTGGCCATTCAGGGCGAAGGAAATAGCGTATTTAATACATTTTTAAATACCATAGAGCGCATTATTTCGGTAGCAAGTTCGCCAGGTAATACCCGTATACTCATATTTAGTATTTTAATAGGCGCATTACTGGCTTATATTCGCGAGTCTGGCGGTGTTGCTGCTACCGTTAATTTGCTAATGAACAAAGGTGTTGCTAAAAGTAAGCGCCAAGTAGGCTTTTTAACTATGTTTACCGGCGTAGCGGTATTTATAGAGTCAAACTTAAGTGTGCTTACCTCGGGTATTTTATCTCGCGGTCTGTTCGATAAATTTAAAATGAGCCGCGCGCGTTTAGCCTACATAATCGATAGCACCAGCGCCCCTGTGTGTATTTTAATATTACTAAACGGCTGGGGTGCATTCGTATTGGGCTTGCTAGGTAATTACGAATTAGGCGAGTCGGCCGTATCAGTGCTGTGGGGCAGTGTAGGCTATAACTTTTACGCCATAATCACCTTGGTTATTGTTTTTTATACCATTGCCTTTGATAAAGTACATGGCCCAATGAAAGTAGCTGAACAAAAACTAGAGCTACAAACAACCGAGCTAAAAGAAGAAGTAAAAGGCTCTAAAGCACGCTTTATGCTAGTACCACTGTTAACGCTAATTGTTAGTATGGTTGGCTTTATGTTTTATACCGGTAACGGCGTACTTGCCGAGGGCAGCGGTTCAAAATCAGTATTGTACGCCACGGTTTTAGCTATTGTTGTAGCCTATTGTTTAATGATTAGCTCGCGCCAATTTACCCATCACCAACTTGTTGATACCGGCTTTAAAGGCATGGGCGAATTACTCCCACTGGTAAGTATTGTATTGCTCTCGCTCACCTTAGGTGCAAGCTTAAAAGAGCTAGGTACAGGCGTGTTTGTGGCATCTTTGGTTGGCGATTACTTACCAATATATTTAATAGTGCCCGTGCTGTTTTTAACTGGCGCGGTTATGTCGTTTACTACAGGCACCTCGTGGGGCACGTTTGCCATACTTATCCCCATTGGCGTACCGCTTATTCAAGCGCTTGGTTTACCGCCATCGCTGGTGGTAGGCGCTATTTTAGGCGGCGGGATATTTGGCGATCATTGTTCCCCTATATCCGACACCAGCGCAGTATCAGCCATCGCCTCGGGTTGTGATTTACTCACCCACGTTAAAACCCAATTACCCTATGCATTAGTAGGCGGCGGTTTAACGTTTGTAGCTTACTTAGTAACGAGTTTAATTGTTTTGTAGGTTGGGTAGAGCGTAGCGAAACCCAACGTACCACCCATTCAAATTGTAGGTTTATATATTTACTGTTTTTGTAGACGCTTATCTTACTGGATTATCGTAGGGACGCTCTATATTTTTTGTTTACTCAATTACAATAATTATTGCTATATACACTTTGATTGTTATTTTGCGCAGGCAGTTTGCTGTTTTCGTCAAGCTCTATAAAGTGTTGCTGTTTGCGGTATTCGTCTATCAGAGTGTTACGTGCGAGTCGAAATAATCAGGCTTTAGGCGTGGTTTGTGCTTGGTAAAGGTGGCGCTTTTCAATAACCTTTAGCCATGTTTGTTGGCTTACGTCGTATGCTAAATGTGTATTAGATTGGGTAACTAGGTAGTGATATAAATTGTTACTGTATAAGGTAATAAGTTGCTCTAAGTGGCGGTTGTCGCCACTTTTTTCACACCGCGCCATGCAGTCTTTGCTTGGCACTTTAAATAACCATGACTTAATACTCAATAGCATAGGCGCTTATTCCCTTACTGCGAACTGTCTAATTTAAAATCAAGCTGTACGGTTTGACCTGTTTGTAATTGTGCCACACCTTCAATTACTTTTGGACGATATTTCCAGCGTTTAATGGCGCGAAGTGCTTCGCGATCAAATATGCGTTTTGGTTCGGCATTCACTACTGTGGCATCAATTACTTCACCTGTGGGTGAAACATTAAAGCTAAGTTGCACCCAGCCTTCTATGCCATCACGTGCTGCGGTAGTTGGGTATTTAGGATTTATGCGCACAATGGGTGAAGCATCTCCCGTTGGGCGGGCAATTATTTGCTTCATATCGTCACCAAGTCTGTCAATTACTATGGGTGGTGCTGTGCTTATTGCTGTTATTGGCTCATTACTAGGTGTTACACGTGGCGGTGCTTTAGGCGGCACTTTAGGTGTGGGTGGTGACGGTATTCTTTTAATATGCGTGGTTTGTTTATCTTCTGGTGCTTGAAAAATCTCAACAGTAATATCATCACCCAATTTAATAGGTGCTCTTTGCTCGCCACTAATTAAGTATTGCATAAAGGCAAATGCGATAAAGGTGATCGCGACACCGCCAATAACAGCTGTTGATGCTTTGAACATGGGGTTTTTAGGGAATTCAAGTGTGTGCATAAGCCGCTCCAAATTAACTTATTATGTTGTTTCAGAGCTATAACGGCTGGCAAATAGAAAAGGGGTTAAATAGTTTTAAAATTTAATTTATTAAAAAGCCGAGTTAGTATTTAACTCGGCTTTTGTATATTTAATTACAAACTACTGTTTCTTTTCACTTAGCGCGGGCTGGCCGTAGTTTGGCGAGCGTGGGCCATACAATAAACCATTGTATGTATCAGATGAAAGCAAACGATTAGAAGTAATTGCTGCAACTTCAAAGCCTTTATCACTCACTGTTTCAGCAATTTGATTAATAGCTGCAACAACTAGCATTCCGACTAAACCACCACCAGTGTTGTTGTTTTGTTGCTCAGCAGACGATGCTCTCGCCTTATCCTGCCATAGGACTTCGCCAGTGCGTAAATCAACAAGTCTTGCTGATACGGTGACCGCTGTTTCACTTGAAATAACTACGTAGCTGGTACCGTATTCTTCAATGTTGATATATAAGGCTGAATCAGCACCAAAAATATCATGTAGCTTTTTAACGGGCACTTGGTGGATATCGTTTGCAACCGTTAAGCCATTACCTTTAAAGGTTTGATCAACAACCGCGACAGGAAATACATAAAAACCAGATTCAGCGATAGGAGTCATCATTTGTGTCATTACACTATATGGCGCGATTACTTCTGGTGTGTTGTTTAAAGGAGGCAACACAAGAATTGAATGAGGATCTGCTTGTCTAAATGCACTGTAATCATGGCTCGGGGGCGGTGATACACAGCCTGCGAGTGCTGTTAATAATGTTGCGATAGAGATTAGCTTTAAATAACGCATATTAAGCACCCTTTGCCGATTTTAGAAGAAAGTCGATGTACTGAACTGATTCAGGAAATAATTGTTTTTCTGTTTCAAAATGAGCAATACCTTTCACAGCATTGCCTGTATCAAAATACAGCATACCTAAATGAGCATGTAATCCTGGTGCTATTGCTTTACTGTTATTAGCTGCATCAGCAATAACCTGCTCTAGAATGGTTATTTGCTCTTCAACCGAAACTTCATCTGCTTTTAAATAAGCATAAACGGCGCTGTTGTAGTCACCGTAATAATAAAGAGGTTCTTTGGTGTTATTACATCCAGTAAGCGCAACGCATACTATAGCGGTAGCGATTAGCTTTTTCATGCTTTACTACCCCATTGACCCGATTCAAGACCAGTAACGAGCTTGTTTACCACTTCACGAATCGCTAAATCGAGTACTTTTCCGTTTAATGTTGCATCGTATGAAGCTGTGCTACCAAAGCCAACTACTTCACGCTCTGATAAGCTGTACTCACCAGCACCTTGTACTGAGTAAATAACTTCTGATGTTGTTACATCAACAATGTTAAGTGTTACTTTGGCGTATGCAATTTGCGACTTGCCTTTTCCTAATAAACCGAATAATTGGCGATCACCTATGGCTTTACGGCCAAATTCAGTTACATCGCCAGTTACTACAAACTTTGCACCGCTAATTACTTGCTTTGCGCCCGTTAATTTAGCTTCTTCTGCAAGTGCTTGCATATTGTCGCGGTCTAGCACACTAAAACGATTAGTTTGTTGTAAGTGGCTCATTAAGGTTGTTTTTGCTTGGCTACCTAAACGATCTTGGCCTGATGAAAAAATACCATTTTGAAAACTTGAGCGATTTACAAACTGACCCACAACCAATTTACTCTTGGTGCCAGAGTAAGTGGTGTTGTATGTTGCTACTGTTGGTGTGTCTATTGCTTTTGAAGATGTTGTAGCACAACCAGATAAAGTAGCAGCTGCAAGTGCAGCAATAAGAGTTGTTGCAAGATGTTTTTTATTTTTTAACATGAATTTTCCAATGTTCGTAGAGGATATAGTTAAACGAACGCTTGGAGATGTGTTTACACTGATAAGCTTATGACATTGTTCAAGAATCCGTTCCGAGATCATTTATAAACAAAAAGTGGTTAATATGCAATTATTATTGTGCTTAATTGTAAACAACGTTAATTGTTAGGTGTTTGTTATTGCTATTATTAGCTTAAAAATTATTGATATTTTCTCTAATTTTGTTGGCTAACTTTTGAGGCGCTTCATTTAATTGAGGCTGAAAGTGAAGCGCTATTGAGCGTTCATTAGTTGTTGTTAGTGCATAGCGTAAGCGCTATGCACTTTTTTGCTCGTTTCCTAGATCTTTAAACAGCTCCCCTTGGGGATGTTCAAAAAACGCATCATTTATTTCTTCATCATCCACAACCAACATTTGATCTTGTGCGGTGGTTTCTTCAATACGCGGATCCATAGTGGCAGCCAGTGGTGAGTTAGTTACATCGGACGTACCGACCACATAATCACTGGGTTCAGGCTGTTCTACTTTT
The DNA here is from genome assembly GCF_005886135.1 of Pseudoalteromonas sp. S4741. NCBI lineage: Bacteria > Pseudomonadati > Pseudomonadota > Gammaproteobacteria > Alteromonadales > Pseudoalteromonadaceae > Pseudoalteromonas > Pseudoalteromonas sp. S4741. The sequence goes on from NZ_PNCN01000065.1 coordinate 7,928, forward strand.
TGTTTAGAATTAATAAACGTGAGTAATAAATACATGGTTACGGTTAATAGCGAAATAGACGCATACAATGCTTGGTGACCAAAGTAGCTCATGATCTGTGCGTTAACTGTTGAGCCTATTGCCGCACCGGCGCCAAAAGCAACCAATAACGCTGATGACACGCCTACGCGTTCTTCGTCTTCAACTCGCGAATTGGCCAGTGCCGAACAAAGCGGATATAAAGTAAAGGCAAACAAACCAAATATAAAGGTGAGTATGTAAGCAATTAACTGTGAGCTTGGTAATAAAAACAATGCCAAACTCACAATGCCTATAGCTATGGCATTAGTACGAATTAATAAACTGCGGCGAATACGGTCAGAAAGCATGCCCATTGGCCACTGGGCTAGCAGGCCGGCTAAAATAGTTAGCGACATGAAAATAGCAATTTCAGCGGTGTTAAAGCCTGATAACTTGGCAAAAATAGGTGCTAGACCATAAAAGCTACCATTAATAATGCCTGCAAAGTGCACCGCAGTAAGCGATTGTGGCACTTTTTTAGCGTAATCAAATAGGCTCATTTTTATGGGTTTTAAGGGTTTTGGGTGAATTCTACGGGTGATAGAAATAGGAATAATGCCGATTGCTAACGCCATGCACACTAAAAATAGCGGCGCATAACCTAGCTCAGGAAATTGTGCGAGCGCTAATTGCCCTAAAATCATGCCCAAGTATGAAGTGATCATATAAAACGAGAATACCCGACCTCGGGATTCGGGGGCTGACTGTTCATTCAGCCAGCTTTCTAGCACCATGTAATTACACATCATACCTAAGCCAACAAAAAGCCTAAGGCCTAACCATATATAAAGATTATCACTCACCCCGTGAGCAGCCACACAGGCAGTAACCGCCGCAGTACTTGCTGCAAAGGTTCTTATGTGACCCACCGATTTAATAAGATGATAGCCAAGTTTTGAACCCAGTAATAAGCCAAGGTAATAACACGAGGTCATTAAGCCTATCCAAAACGTAGACGTGCCTTGTTTACCTAAATAAAGCGCTAAATAGGTAGTAAGTAAACCGGTACCAATAATTAAAAATAAATTGGCAAAGTACAGTGACGGAAATGATTTCATTAAAATGCAAATTATGAGCTAAGACAACTAGATACTAGAGCAAGCGAGAAGGTTTTCCAAGCTGTAAAAGGGAGTTTTATATGGCGCAACCCTATGCAGGCTTTAAATAGAGGTTAATGAATAAAATAATCATTTAATAATATTTCTATTTCACCGTTTTGCAGATATTCGGTAATTTTTTTGTTTATTTTTTCGTAACTCTTCACCAAGACAAACTATTTTCTAAGGATCTTTTTTAGCTATTTGCTGATCCTGCCAGTATGCCAAGCTAGAGCGATTACCCTATCGCTCTAGCTTTAATGAATTTAAACAGCATAAATATCACTGAAATAGTTGAGCAAACTAAAATTCAGTTACAAGAAGATAAAACATTCTCGCCAGCGGTGAAGATGTCTATTGAACTCATTCTTGTTGTCGTTGTTATGCTAGCTAACCTGAACTCCGGATAATAAATCCATCTCAAGCAGCTATTTTCAGTGCTAACTGCGTTGAATTTACTTGCAATAGGCGAGCTATTGACGCGTAATTTCGCCTTGTTTTCACTAAAAATCTCTAGCTAGAGATAAATAAACACAAATATCTTTTATTGATTCAATGTGTTAGTAAATCTCTTAACCAGAGTTCAGGTTAGCTAGTAAATTAGGACTTAATAGTCAAAATAGTAGCATTCCTCCATTAAAAGATATCAACCGTACAAAGCCAACGAGAGAGAAGTCAGAAAAATCAGTTGGCGGACAAAAAGGCCGAGTAGGTAAAACGCTGACTCAAACAGAAACACCTGATGAGGTACAAGTCATTTTAGTTGATCGAGATTTTTTACCTGAAGGTCACTATCGTGAGGTGGGTTTTCAAAAGCGACAAGTCGTCGATATAGATATCAGTAAAGTGGTGACCGAATACCAGGCTCAAATCCTTGAGAATGAGCAAAAGAAGCGGTTTGTTGGTGAATTCCCCCAAGGTGTTAACGGTTCTATTCAATATGGTGTTGGTGTGAAAGCCCATGTGGTTTACTTATCACAATATCAATTACTCCCTTATAATCGCATTGAAGAATACTTTAGTGACCAACTAGGTATTCCGCTCAGTGCCGGCAGTTTATTTAACTTTAATGAACAAGCAGCGGCACTGATAAAGTCATCGGGCGCAGAAGGTATCATCAAAGCGGCATTACAAAACCCGCATCAAACTTTGCATGTTGATGAGGGCCGTATTTTACCGCACTTTACCGGTGTGCTATGCCATGACCATTGGAAGCCATATTATCAATATACCCAATGCCAACATGCATTTTGTAATGCTCACCACATCCGAGAATTAGAAAGGGCTTGGGAGCAAGACGGCATGCAATGGGCGAAGGATATGCAAACCTTACTTAAAGAAAAAATACCGGGGTGTTTTAGAAGTAGGCAAGGAGCTGAAATGTTCTGCTTGCTGAGAAGCTATTTATCGACTTGCAGAAAACAATATGTATCTGCAAGCCTAGCACTTGAGTTATTATTCAAAAATCAGCTGCCTGATATATTCATTTCAGATGAGGCTGAATAGTTACATTTAAACAATTAAAAAGTGGTTAATTGTGAGCATTACTATGTCCCTGTAATAAGGTCTGAACCTCAAATGAGCATAGAACACAATTTGTGAAGATCTAGTTAATAATTAAAGTAATGAGTTTTTTATTACAAAATAGCCAAAGCTGATACAAAGCACATTTAATTTTAATGTAATTGCAGCATGCTTTTTTAGCGGTTTAAAGTAATAAAGCATAAAAGTACTTAAGTGCTCCTACGCTTTATTATTTAATTGTTGTTTTAACGCTAAAAAAGCAAACGATGTTAGATCGCGACTAAACTGCGCTCTAACATAGCTTGAATTTGCTTAACTATTTTAGCTTCGGTTTCGGGTTCAAACTGGGCAATTCGAGGGGTGTGAATATGCCCAGTCGGAATATCTGAATTTAGCTGATTACGCAGCCGAATACTGCGGTACGAAATTTCGTTAGACAGATAACCACCGCCACCGCCTCGCACTGCAATAGCGTCTTTTAATTCATCGAAACTGTTAGGCTCAAAGTCTTTTTTTAGGGTAATAACATGATGGTTATCATTAATAGGAAAAGGGCCTTTTGCGCTTAACATAGCGCTAACGGGTAAGCTAAATTCTACAAACTCAGTACCGGGTAATGGGCGGTCGTTCAAGCTTGGAATGAGCGGCGCTGTTTTACTGCCTCCATACACTATATTGGCGTTGTCGGGCGCTGTTACACTGCGGCGCTTGCCTGGAAAGCGCTCAAGGTCAAAGTCTTTACTACCCATACTAACGGTAACCACCATATCAACATTATTAAGTGCGTAATAAGGGGCAAGTAAAGATTCTATAATGCCCTGATCAAAGTCTTCATAACGCACAGGCACCATCACTGTGTTTATTTCAGCACTAATCCCTTTATAGTTAATGACTTGGCCATCAAGAAGTAACGCAGCCACGCCCGATGGGTTGCTTTGGTTTATATTTCTATCAAGTAAAAATGGGTCAAACCCGGTTAGTAATATTTTTTTTGTGGTGTTTTGTGAGTAGCTTAGGTCTGTGCGACCTCGGCTTCCGTTTTCTAGCAACGTTAATAACACTGTTTGCTGCGCGGTGCTCAGCGAAAATGCAGGTTTTGTGGTGCGAATTATTTTACTTGATTGTAAGCGAGCCCAATAAAGCGCGCGATCATCTAAGTTTTGCGTTGTAGCAATGCGTTTTTTTGCACTAAACCATAATCGTTTTGAGTAGTCATTAACGGCATCTACGGCTTGTGCGTAGCTTGATAGTGACTTGAATTGCTGCTCAAATTGATTAACTTCGCTGGCAAAAGCGCTTAGTACGGCTGGCATCGCTTGGCTGGCTTTTTCAATTCGCAATTCTTCTGGAGTTAGCGGTGTGTTTAAATTAGCTAACGCATTAGAAGAAGAAAAAATTAAGCTTGCAGCAATCAGTGTTTTTATCATGATGGTCCTAAACTGAGTCGTATTTGTTGTCTACTATCCTATGCCTAATAAGTGGGTGCAAATAAAATCGTTGGTTGGTTTCATGTTGCAAGAAGTATAAAACCGGCGTTAAATCAAAAATTACGGGTATTTTATTAAAAAGAGTCGAAACTCTGTGGTGGGTTTAGCTACAATGGTGGCTGTGTATTTTTTAGTTTTTTAATTTTAGGCAACTATGCAACTTATTCAAATAGATAAAGCTCGTTATCGTAAACATTTAAACCGCGTTATAGTCGGTTGTGCCGCAAGCTTAGCGATTGGTAGTTTAGCTATTTCACAAACGCTTATTGCATTATTTCCCGATGAAAGTGGGAGTCATTTTCATTGGAACTTATTAGGCGTAATTGTTACGAGTATTGGTATTGGCTGGTTGTTAAATAAATACCGTACACATCCTTTTATGACCGAGGTGGTGTATGTATGGGAGCTTAAACAAGCGCTTAATAAAATTACCCGCAAGATGGCAAAGCTTAAAGCGGCGGGACGTGAAGGTAATCCTGATGCGCTATTAGCCATTCACTATAGTTATGCAGGCTCACGCTTGTTATGGCGGCTTGACGATAACACCATCACTATGGATGATTTAGCGATTAAACAAGCCGAGTTAGATAGCGTTGCGGCTAAATATAATTTAACCCTTAATGCCGATGACTACGATGACGCAATTTTAAAGCAGTTTTAATTTATAGGAATCACAATGAGCATAATTCTCTATGGTGTCCCGCTTTCTCCCTATGTACGTAAAGTACGTGTATGTTTAGCGCATAAACAACTCGACTATAAACTCGAAATAGTCTCGCCGTTTAATCAACCTGATTGGTTTTTAGAAATTAACCCGTTGGGGCGAATTCCGGCGCTAAAAGACGACGAGCTAAGCTTGGCGGATTCTAGCGTTATTTGCCAATATCTTGATGAAAAATACCCTAATTCAGCGTCCTTACTCGGTGATACTATAGAGCAACGTGCAGCCGTTCGCTGGTTAGAAAAATACGCAGATTACGAGCTGGCTCCTTTTGCAACATTTACGGTATTTCAGCAGCGTATTATTGCTCCTACAATGCAAAAGCAAACCGATGAAGTATTAGTGCAAAGTGCATTAAATGAAAAATTACCGCCTTTATTTGATTATTTAGAAGGTTATTTAGGTAATAACGAATTTTTTGTTGGTAACAGCTTAACTCTTGCCGACATTGCAGTGAGCTGCCAGTTAATGAATATGGAGCATGGCGGTGAGCAACTTGATAAGTCGCGCTGGCCTAAGCTTGCTGCTTTACATTGCCGTGTAAAACAGGGGACCGCTATGCAGAGCATGCTTGAGGGCGAACAAAAAATATTAGCCTCATTAAAATAACGTTTATCACTGATTTTTTGCAAAGCTTAGGGAGCCATAAGTGAAAAAAGTACTGATTGTTTGTTTGGGTAATATTTGTCGCTCACCGACGGCTGAGGCGGTATTAAAAGCTCGCGCTAAAGAGTTAGGCATTGATCTGCTAGTGGACTCGGCAGGGACTATTGGACACCATGAAGGTAATCCGCCAGATAAACGCTCAATGCAGGCTGGTGAAAAACGTGGTTATAGTTTTAAAGGTATTTTTTCGCGCAAGGTGCGTAGTAGTGATTTTAGCGAGTTTGATTTAATTTTAGCAGCCGATATGCAAAACCTCGCAGATTTAACGGCACGTTGCCCTGAACATTTGCAGTACAAGCTTGCGTTGTTTTTAGAGTATGGCGAGCAAACACAAAGCGCAATTCCCGATCCTTACTATGGCGGTGATGATGGCTTTGAAAAGGTACTTGATTTAATAGAGGCCGCCAGCGACAACATTTTAGCTAAGTTAAAGTAGAATAAACTAAAAAGGCGCTCAACGTGCCTTTGGTATGTTATTAACGGTTTACTTTAAAGTCGAGCTGTACTTTGGAAGTTGCTGCAACGGCTTTTCCATGTTCAAACTTAGGGGCATAGCGCCATTGCGCTAATGCTTCTACTGCCGATTTTTCAAAGGCCACGCCACCTTCAGAACTAAGTACTTGCGGATTTTTTACAAAGCCAGACTCATCCACTTCAAACTCCATAACGACTTTTCCATCTTTACGAAAGCGCGCTTTGTTTGTAGGGTATTTAGGGTTAACGCGGTATAGCGGCGTTTGCTCTTGGCTTTCTTTCCACGGCACCATTTTAGCAATCGCGATGCAGTGTTTGGTGGCTTCATCACTTTTGCCTTGTTTTTCATACAAGCCAATTAATCTTGAGTGTGCGGTAAGCTCAGCGCTGTGATCGTAACTTAAGTTTTCATCAAAGACCTTTACTACACGATTAAGCCGTTCAATTGCTTGGTCGTATCTTTTTCTACCCTCAGCAAACGACGCCATTAAAAAGTCAGCTTTTATTTGTTCAACTGAGTTTTTAGGTAAGTTAGCCTGGTAATACTCATCGGCCTCTTCCAAGTAGTTTTTAGCTTCACGGTATTTTTCATAGCTGAATTTATTGGCTAATATGGTTGCCGCTTCTAATTTCATATCGGCCAAAAATTTAGGTCTATTTTCTGTATTTGCTATTGCAATTACTTGCTCTAAATAATAGTCCGCTTTTTGAGCTGAGGGGGCAAAATTAGCCATACCAACTAAAGAATCAACGGTTTCTAACGATTGGTTACCATGGTTGTTAACTAAAATAGTGTAGGCTTGTTGATAGAGTGAAAAACGTTTTTCAATCCATTTTTTGCCATAGCCATTAATTGATTTTGCATAGTTAATCGCTAAGTTTGCGGTGTTATCTGAATTATCACCGTAAACAGCTTTACCTAATGTGTAAGCCTGCTCCGCGGCTTGTTGCACATTTTCCTTGGTTTTAACCGCATTTAAGTAATTTTGATACGCGTCGCTGAAAACAGCTTGAGCGCTATTTGCTTGTTTGGCAAATGACATAGTACTTAATACAGATAAACTTAAGCCCATCAGTAATACACGTTTATTTAGTTTCATAATGATCCCTATTATTTGTTGGTGGTAAATTAGCAAATCCTTATGTGTATGTCATCATTTTAGGTAAACCAAGGTGAATATGCGTTGCTAATATATTTATGCTTACATATTGAAAATAGCCGCTGTCGTCGCAATATATTTGACATTACTTAGGGTGTACTACGATCCAATTTTGAACTTTTGTGATATTATCACTTTATCGTGTCGTAGTTTTTTAATATTTGGATTGGTCGTGGCGCAAGTAAGAGCAAGAGTCCAGCTTAATGTTGGCAAAAATAGTGATATTCCTGCAGAAATTATCTCGTTTAGTGGCTTAAAAGATGGCCAAGAGCATGTTGCTATAGTGTTTAATAACGCCGATACCGAGCAAGGTGTTCCGCTTATTCGTATGCATTCTGAATGCTTAACCGGTGATGTGTTTCACTCGTCACGTTGTGATTGCGGTGAGCAGTTAAATGAGTGTATTGAAATGATGCACGAACAAGGCGGTATTTTACTTTATTTACGCCAAGAAGGGCGTGGTATTGGTTTATACAATAAAATTGATGCGTATGTACTGCAGTCACAAGGTATGAACACTTACGAGGCCAACAATCATTTGGGCTTTGCTGATGATTTACGTGATTTTTCGGATGCTGTATTAATGCTCAATGCGCTCAATTTAAAGCATGTAAAATTAATGACTAACAATCCTAAAAAGCTTAACGCATTAAAAGATGCTGGCATAGAGGTGGACTCTGTTGTGGGCACTCATGCTCACATTAAAGCTGGGCTTTCAGGTAATAAAGCGTATTTAGAGACAAAGATTAAGCATGGCTCTCACATGCTAGATATTAAGAAAATTAAAAAACCTTAGGGTCTGTTGACCTTTCAAGGTTAAATTTGCAGCAGTCTGTTTGGTATTTAGGCAAGGCAGAGCCTATGTGGTGTGGTTATTCCCCATAAATAGGCGATAACGCAGCATCAATGCCAAACAGGCGCTGCCCGAAGGGTTCTGC
>NZ_PNCN01000066.1:0-10267 GCF_005886135.1 Pseudoalteromonas sp. S4741
AGTTTGAACAAATTTTAATCTGCAAAGGTCAACAGACCCTAGACATTCAACTTCATGCTTAAGCTGCTGATACTTTTTAATTGGAAAGCGATGGCGCTCAGGTAACTCTAATTGCGAGTACAGAGGGTGATAAAAAAGCTGCATTAGCGTAGCTGTTGTTTTTCTACTTGTTGAATTTTGTCTTCGGTGGCAGAAATTGCTTTTCTACAACGGCCGAGTCGTGCATGAGTGGTTAAAATTTCTTGATTAAGCTTTTGCGCTTGCGCTGGTGATGCTTTTTCCATTTGCAATTTACGCTCTTCAATCATTAATACCAGGCGGCGTTCAAACTCATGGTTTTGTTTAAGTTCATCATATAACTCATGGGATGATTGCATGATTTTTTGCACTGCTTGTTTGTAAATAGGCTGTTTGGCACGAGGCTTAAAATGACTTTTGTTTTCTTTCACCCAAATAGGGGTCGATTTAATTACATTAAAGACCGCTTGTACCTGGCTGGCAATGCGCTCAAGTGCATAGGTGTAGGCATGACGGTGTTCGCTCGGTGGTAGGCTGGCTATTTCATCTTCTATTTCTACTACATAGTCGGCTAAGTTCATGCTTTTGGTACTAAATACGCCTCTGTCAAATAAGCTCGGCTGTGCCTGCATATACCGGTTTTTAGCAAATAATTTTGCTTTATCAAATTGCTCTGCCTGTTGCTTAAGCGTAGCAACTTGTTGGCGTAGTTTGTCTAAAGCAGCAGATTGCATGTTAAAAGTATGCCTCGTAAATTAGTTTTAATGCTAAAAGTATAACCATAGTATTAAACACTGGGCGAATAAATTTACTGCCAAAACGAATAGCTGAATGTGCGCCAAACCATGCACCAAGCATGATAAAGAAGCCCATTGTAATTCCCAGTAAAAAGTTAACATGGCCAAGTGCAACAAAGGTGATCAGCGAGATAAAGTTAGAAACAAAATTCATTGAACGCGCCAAACCACAATTGAGTAGCAAACTCATTTTATAAAGCATACCGTTTGAGGCAGTCCAAAAAGTTCCCGTTCCAGGACCAGCTAAACCATCAAAAAAACCTAGGCTTAATCCTTGTAGCCACTGTTTTACTTTTATTGTGCGGGTTAATTTAGGCAGATCATCACTTTGTGTGGTACTTAAATTACCAAACAAGCTGTAGCAAGCCACTAAAATAATAATAATGGGTAAGAGTTTATTTAAAAACTCAATGCTTAAATGATCAACAATAAGTGTGCCTAACAAAGCACCTATGGCGGTAGCTATAATAGAAGCAAACCAAAATCGTGGGTTAAATAACTGTTTTTTATAATAGGTAATACTGGCGGTTAACGAGCCAAAACTGGCGGCCAATTTATTAGTGCCAAGGGTTAAATGAGGAGGCAATCCCGCCGTTAACAGTGCTGGTACAGTAAGTAATCCACCGCCGCCAGCAATAGCATCAATAAAGCCCGCTAAAAGTGCAACGCCACATAAAATAGCCCAAGTTGTTGGGTCGAGTGCAAGTTCAAACATCAGTAATCTATTTGTCTTTTAAAAGGTGGTAAGGTGTCAAGCATGGCTTTGCCATATCGTTTGGTGACTAGGCGTCTATCTAAAATAGTTATTGTGCCTGCATCACTTTCTTTGCGCAGCAGTCTACCACAGCTTTGTACCAATTTCTTTGCTGCGTCTGGCACGGTTATCGATAAAAACGGATTACCGCCTTTACTTTGCACAAACTCTGCTTGTGCTTCTTCTATTGGCGAGGTGGGCACCGCAAACGGAATTTTGGTAATAATCAGGTTTTCTAAATACTTCCCAGGTAAATCAAGCCCTTCAGAAAGGCTTTGGGTGCCAAATAAAATACTGCCTTTGCCTTCATCAATATTTTTAGTATGTAATTTGAGTAAAGTTTCTCGTGACATTTCACCTTGTACTAATAAGTTAAAACCTTTTGTTCTAAGAAACTTACTTACATGGTCCATTTGCCAGTAAGAGGCAAATAACACTAAGTTGGCTTTTTTTGTGTTTAGATAATCGGGTAATGTTTTAGCAATATGATCGCTAAATTCTTTATCTGTTGGCTCTATACTTGAGGCCGGAATGCGTAAAGTGGCTTGTTTTGGGTAGTCAAACGGAGAGGGGACTTTAATGAATTTTACCCCTTCCTCTTTGGCAAGGCCGCTTTCATAGGCAAAATGATCAAATGAACCGAGTGCGCTCAAGGTGGCTGAACATAACACGGCTCCAGCGCATTCGCTCCACAGCTTATCTTTTAAATAGTAACCGACCTCAATGGGGCAGTCGCTAAGCAAGTGATCATGATGGCTTTTATATTCAAGTCGTTTTATCCAACGCGCATGCGGCGTGCCTTCACCTTTAGTTGCGTAACTAAACCATAATTTATTAAGTTGCTCTAATCGGTTTATGTATTGCCCACTTTCAGCCAGAATGGGGTCGGCAATATAAGGTTTAATATCACCGTCGCTTACATCTTGGGTGAGGGTGTCGTGCATTTTATTCAAACACCGTAAAGCATCAAGCGTAGCCTCACTAATGTCTTTTGCTTTTGCGTGTAACGATTTAGGTATTTCACCATGTTCAAAGCGATAGGTATCGTCTTTTGAATATTCAAAATCAGCGTTGTCGAGTATATCGCGCACCACTTTTAAATCTTTGTTAGCATCGTTAACGCTATCGCATAACTTAAAGTTTTGCCCAATACCTTTTTGACCCACTAACACTTTGGCCATTTTGCCACTAAATTTAGTGAGTTTGTCGAGCCAATCTATCGTGCCTTTTATTGTAGCCGCAGCAGATGAAAAATCCCGGGTAATATGCGCAAGGTGATGCGCTTCATCGATTACATAAATGGTGTTGTCGGGCTCGGGTAAAATTTTTCCGCCCCCTAAGTCTAAATCGGCTAACAGTAACGAATGGTTTATAACTAAAACATCCATTTGCATTAACTGCTGGCGAGCCAGTTGAAACGGGCATGTTTGGTGTGCTTTCATCTGGCGTTGGCAAGCATGCTTATCGCAAGCAATGAGCCCCCATACCCTATCAGGAATGGTATCGGCCCAGCTGTCTCTATCGCCTTGCCATTTTTTATTGATATAGGCATCGTAAAGTTGCTTTAAGCATTGAGTTTCCATATCACTTAATGGCGATGTAAGGGTAGGCATAAACTCCATTTGAGTTTGGCTATCGCTGTTTAGCGCATTATGAAGTTTGTGTGCACAAATATAACGTTGGCGGCCTTTTACTAAATCAAATTTAAAATCGAGCCCTGAGTGCTTTTTAAAAAACGGCAGCTCTTTAGCGATTAATTGCTCTTGCAAAGCCACAGTAGCTGTGGAAATAACCAATTTCTTTTTTTGTGCTAATGCCAGTGGTAGAGCGCCTAGGCAGTAAGCTAATGACTTTCCGGTGCCTGTGCCTGCTTCAATAACACAAATACGTTGTTTTTTATGGTATTCACCGGCTAATGTTTTGGCGATTTCAGCAACTAAATAGTTTTGACTACTGCGAGGACGGTAATCGGTTAGGTTATTTGCAACATGCTGGTGTACTTGTCTAATTGTTTTTTTAAGTGAGCTCGATAGCATGTGATGATTAACCTAAAATATGTATATAATTACAGTGTATATATTAAGTGGGATCGAACATTGACACAAGCAATCTATCAGGGCTTTATTTTATCAAGGCAACAATACGCGGCTAAAAATGCACAAGGTATTACTTTGTGCTATTGGCTAAGCTCTGATCAGGGCCCACTTAAAGTTATTATTGAAAACCAGCAGGCAGTGTTTTTCATCCCATTGTCAGCGCAACATACTGCAAATACTTTACTCGCACAGGCAAATATAAAAGCGCAGTTTAATAAGGTTGAGTTGTGCCATTTTAGTGGCAGCGAATGTGTGGCTTGTTACTTCAACGACATACATAGTTTATATACTGCGCGAACTCTACTAGAACAAGCAATGCCAATTTATGAGGCCGATGTACGCCACAGCGACCGCTTTTTAATGGAGCGCTTTATTAAAGGAGGTGTGTGGGTAGCGGGTAACGCCAAAGCTCAAAACGGCTTTATTGAAATTAGTGACGCAAAGCTAAAAGCAAACACCGAGTATACGCCAACGCTTAAGTCTGTTTCTTTGGATATAGAATGCAATGGCGACGGGGTGTTATTTAGTGTTGCACTGGTGGGAAATGGTCTAGATTGCGTATTGATGATAGGTGAGCCGCAGCTGCAGAGCGACTCGACATTTGAAATAGACTGGTGCTATGACGAAATTAACCTACTTACCAAGCTGCAGCAGTACATTATAAATAATGACCCCGATGTTATTATTGGTTGGAATGTCATTGATTTTGATTTTAGTTTATTGCAAGAACGCGCAGAGGCGTTAGGGCTTACTCTAAACTTTGGCCGAGATAATCAACCTTTATATATTAATAAGGGTCATTACACCCGATTAACGCTCCCAGGGCGTTGCGTAATAGATGGCATTGATACATTAAAAAATGCGACTTACCGATTTGACAGCTTTTCGTTAGCTAATGTTGCAGAGCGTGTGCTTAACGAATCTAAATTAATAAAAACCGATAACCGATTATCTGAAATTGTACGCCAATTTAATGAAGACAAGCTCGCTCTTGCTGCTTATAACCGCCAAGATTGTATTTTGGTTAATCAAATTTTCGAAAAATTAAAGTTATTTGAATTTGCCATAGTCAGAACCCAAATAACAGGGCTCGAACTGGAACGCATGGGTGGCTCGGTTGCCGCATTTACAAACTTATACTTACCGTTATTACACCGCAGTGGTTATGTTGCCCCCAATTTAGGCGATCATGGGCTCTCATTTGAAAGCCCCGGTGGCTATGTGATGGAGTCGACTCCAGGGCTGTATAAAAACGTTTTGGTACTTGATTTTAAAAGCTTATACCCTTCAATTATGCGTACGTTTTGTATTGACCCGCTAGGTTTAATCGCAGGGTTAAATGCACCAGAGCATGCGGTTGAAGGATTTAATCAGGCGTTATTCTCAAGAACGCAGCACCACCTGCCAAAATTAATTGAGCACCTGACACAAACTCGCCAAGAAGCAAAAGACACTAATCAACCCATGCTCTCGCAAGCGATTAAAATTATTATGAATAGCTTATATGGCGTACTGGGCTCTAAGGGTTGTCGGTTTTACGATCCGCGTTTATCGAGTTCCATTACTTTGCGTGGCCATGAGATAATGCAAACAACCCGTAAATGGATAGAAGCGCAAGGCTTTAAGGTGATATATGGTGATACCGACTCTACGTTTGTAAAACTTAGTGAAGATACCAGTCCTGAGCAATGCAACGAAATTGGCTGCCAACTTGTTCATCATATTAATACGATGTGGCAAGCTGATTTAAAACAACGCTATGATTTACAAAGTTATTTAGAAATTGAATTTGAAACTCATTACACCCCGTTTTTTATGCCAACTATTAGGGGTAAAAAAACAGGCTCTAAAAAGCGTTATGTAGGGCAAGTAACCAAAAATAATGAAAAAAAATTAGTATTTAAAGGTATGGAAACGGTACGTAGTGATTGGACTGAGTTTGCACAAGAGTTTCAAACCGAATTATTTGAGACTTTATTTACTGACAACTTCGAGGTGCAACAACTGCACGATATTATAAATAGCTACACTCAAAAACTTTATGATGGTGAGTTCGACCGTAAATTAGTATATAGAAAGCGGTTAGGGCAGCACCTTAACGATTACATCAAAAATATTCCTCCTCATGTTCAAGCCGTTAAAAAATATAAAGCGAATCATCCTGAGTTTGAAATAAAACGCGGGCAGGTGATTGAATATGTTTACGCAGTAACCGGCGCTGAGCTTTATAACGGTAAAAACATACTGAACTACCCACTGTACATTCAAAGACAGCTCGACCCTGTTGCGCAAATGATATTAAGCGCATTAAACACAACATCTGAATCTACACAAGCCTCATTGTTTTAGCTTAACTATGAGCTTAAAAAGTCTTTTATAGTTAATTATTCGCCTATAAACGTCAAAGGTGAATAAAAAATTTAAAGGTAAATTAACAATTGTGGCCTTGGTTACAATTTTATCTAAAAAGAATACAAAGCGTAATTTAAAAAATCATTTATTCAAACTCATAAAAATCAACTGGTTACCATGATGTTGTTTTTCATTCTCAAGTTTGTTTCTAAATCGTATCCATAAATTAATTTAAAAAACTAATAAAATACCGCCAAAAATGATAATGAAAAGTCATGCAAAGTGCTTTTAAAGTTAATTTAATGTTGACCATCTTGTGTTCATAGTATTATCATCTGAAGCGTGATCACAAATTAATTAACAAAAAGTGGTCGAAAATGAAAAACAAATAGTATTCTAGGGAGAATCAAATGTTAAATAACAAAGTTTCAAAAGCAGTTCGCTTAGCGATCGCTTTTGGTGCAGCTTCTACTGCTGCTTTCTCGGCAAGCTCTTTTGCTGCAGAAGAAGGCGCAGAAAAAGTTGAACGTATTCAGGTTACAGGTTCACGCATCAAGCGTACTGATTTAGAAAGTGCTAGCCCTGTTTTAGTTCTTAGCCGTGATGATTTAAATGTTAGTGGTCAATTAAGCATCGGTGACATTCTTCAACAAATTCCAGCTGCGGGTGCTGCACTTAATACTGCCTTTAATAACGGTGGTACTGGCGCAACAAACATGGATTTACGTAACTTAGGCGCACAACGTCTTCTTGTATTAGTAAATGGTAAGCGCTGGGTTTCATCTTTAGGTTCTACAGTTGATTTAAACACAATCCCATCGTCAGCGATTGAACGTGTTGAAGTTGTTAAAGACGGCGCTTCTGCTATCTATGGTTCTGATGCTATTGCTGGTGTTGTAAATATCATCACTCGTAAAGATTTTGAAGGTGTTGAGGTTTCTGTATACGGTGGTGAAAACTTAAAGTACAACGATGGTCGTCAGTATTCTGCAGACATCACTGTTGGTACTACTTCAGACCGCGGCGGCTTAATGTTTAATGCTAGCCATGTAACTCAACAAGAAATTTGGGCTGGTGATCGCGATATTTCTTCTATGGGTAACAGTTCTACAACTGAAAAAGGCCGTTTACGTCTTACTTCAAGTGCAATCAGCCCTGGTCTTCGTGATAGCTTACTTGCTCAAGGTTACACTGAAAACAACGCTGGTGAGTCAAACGCTGGTTTTGATTTAGTTCCTAATGGTGCAGGTTCAGCTGTAGGTTTAGATTCATTCCGTGACCGAGCTGGTGATGTTTACAACTACGCGCCTGAAAACTACCTTGCAACGCCACAAGAGCGTAACAGTTTTTATGTTCAAGCTTTTTATGACTTAAGTGATGACGTTCGTTTCGTATCAGATTTCATGATGACTAACCGTAAATCTTCACAGCTACTTGCAGCGATGCCATTAACAATTGGTGCATCTTTTGGTGCAGCCGCTAGCCGAGTAGACATCCACGAAAATAATATCTACAACCCATTTGGTGAAACACTCTATGGTGATGCTTCTCGCTCAGGTGTAGAAGGTTATATCCCATTTGCTGGTCAACGTCGTTTTGTAGAAGCGGGTAACCGTATTTACAGACAAAATGATACTACTTACCGTGCAATGGTTGGTTTAGAGGGCGGTATTGGTGATACATCTTGGGTTTGGGATGCTTCTTACATTTATGGTAAGAATAGCCAAGACGTTTTAACAACAGGTCTACTTAACCTTACTCGTATAAACCAAGCATTAGGTGACAACTGTAGTGCAGCTACTTCTTGTGTACCACTTAACCTATTTGGTGGTGCTGGCTCAATTACACAAGATATGGTTGATTTTGTAACATTTGACAGTGTTTCTCGTGAAGGTTTAGAACTTAAAGATTACACAGTAAACTTTGCTGGTGATGCATTTGAGTTACCTGCAGGTGTTGTAGGTATGGCCGTTGGCTTTGAACGTCGTGAAGAGTCAGGTTACGATACGCCTGATCCACTAACTCAAAGTGGTGAAACTTCAGGTAACCAACGTGATGCTACTTCAGGTGGTTTCCGCTTAGATGAAGCTTATGTAGAACTTTCAATTCCAGTATTTGATGGTTTAACTATTGCACCAGCAATTAGATTCTCTGACCACAGCGCATACGGTAGCAACTCTACAGCTAAAGTTGGTGTTGAATACCGTCCAATGGATGATTTACTTCTTCGTGGTACTTGGGCTGAAGGTTACCGAGCTCCTTCAATCTCTGACTTATATGCAGGTAATGCAGATGCATACCCTACATTAACAGACCCGTGTAATTCGGATGCTGATACAGGTGTTGTTCCAAGCTTACCTGGTTGTGCTGGCGTACCAAATGGTTACACGCAAGCTAATACACAGATCCGTGAAACTCGCGTTTCTTCTCCAGATTTACAACCAGAAGAATCAGAATCTAAAACGTTTGGTATTGTTTATAACCCAAGCTATGTTGATGGTTTAGAATTCACAATCGATTACTACGATATCGAAGTTGAAAACTCAATTGGTCGTTACGGTTCTAACCGTATATTAAACGAGTGTACTTCAGGAAGTAATGCATCTTCTTGTGATTACATTGACCGTGATGCTAACGGTAATATCGTTGATTTACGTAACTTCCTACAAAACTCAGGTACCTACAATGTTGAAGGTATTGATTTTTATACTGCATACAAGTTTGATACTCAGTACGGTAGCTTCAGAACATCTCTTGATTTGTCTTATGTAATGACAAACGAGTTCGATGGCGAAGATCAAGTAGGCGTACAGTATGGTGATGCTGGTTATCCTGAATATAAAGGCACATTTGCTCTAGATTGGTCTCAAGGTGACTTTGATGCGCATTGGCAAACACGTTATGTTGACCGTATGCAGAACTATTATGACGTTGTAGGATACACTCCTTTTTACCCAGGAATGGCAGCTGAGATTGGTTCTTACTTTGTACATGATGTATCTGTAGGTTATGCGCTAGATGCTTACAATACTAAGTTAACATTAGGTGTTGAGAACTTATTCGCGAAAGAACCTTCTCCGGAATACATTAACAATGACTATGCAATCTCAACTAACAACTTCTCTGTTACAGAGTACGACGTTAATATGGATCGCTTTGTATATGTACGAGCTACAATTAAGTTCTAATAACTTAGAAACTTAAACTTTATTTAAAAGCCACTTTTTAGTGGCTTTTTTATTTTTGGAATATTTATGATTCAACTAAATAAAAATATTGATGTAGTTAATTTACATAGGGAATACTCTAAAAATAAGAGAATTATGGTTGATAGTGTTTTAGAGTTTGATGGTTTTTCTAAAATTACAGAAAAATTAAAACACAATATTCCTTATTTGAATGCATATTCTTTAAATGGCCAATATATTCAATCATCAGATGATGAATTAAAAAATATGTCTCCCAATAAAATGAGAGCGCTTCAGCAGACTATTTATGAAAATGCGAGTAAAGGGGTTGGCTTTTTTTATGGGCGATATGAAATAACTCAGAATGAAAAAGATGAATTACTAAAGGAGCTATTTAATTATCTTAATGGCCAAGAAGTTTTAAAATTGATTAGTGATGTTACAGGTGTAAAGGGTTTAAAAAGTGCAAGTGTGCAACTAACACGCTATGTACCAGGAAATTTTTTGACACGACATAATGATGTACTCCCTACAAAGCAAAGAGCAATCGCTTTTGTTTTTGGTTTTACACCACAGTGGCACCCAGACTGGGGTGGTTTGTTACATTTTTATGAAATGGATGGAAAGCTGACAGAGACGTTTATGCCTAAAAGTAATGTTTTATCCCTTTTTGATGTGCAATTACCACATTCTGTTTCTTATGTAACTCCATTTGCTCGTGCTGCAAGATACTCAATTACTGGCTGGTTTAACTTAAAATAATATTATTTAAGCGGTGCTAAGTTAGGTGTTGATAACTTATTCAATCGTGGCTTACCAGGAAGTACGACTGGCACAGGTGTAGGCTCAGCGATTTACGATAATATTGGACGTTTTGCGTACCTACAAGCTACTTACAAATTTTAAAGCTATGACCTATTAATATAATATTTTTAAACTAATAGAGTTGCTTAGAATTGCAGATAAGTTAAGTATGTAATTAAATACCCTTAATCATTTTGATTAAGGGTATTTTTTTATATTTATACATAATATAGTTCTCTTGAATCGCCCCGTGTTTGC
>NZ_PNCN01000067.1:0-29975 GCF_005886135.1 Pseudoalteromonas sp. S4741
TAAACGAAAAAACACCACTCGCTCTTAAACGAGTGGTATTAGCATAATTTGCGGCTTTTTTACGTTAACTTAAAACATTAATCTTTGTGCTCAGTTTTCTCATTTTGAGTATCAGTCGATTTATCATCTGCCTGTTCTAACTCAACTTCAGCTGTTTTAGCGGCTGTAGTGTAAAACTTATCGCCTTTATCAGCCATTGCAACCAGTGATTCACAGGGTGCAAAAATCGCATTGCTGTTAGCCAGAGTAGACATATCAGAGCTAATTTTACCTGCGCCTAATTTATCCATATAGCTAAACGGGCCACCTAAGAACGGTGGGAAACCAATACCAAAAATAGCACCAATATCACCATCACGCGGGCTGGCAATAATATCGTCATCTAAACAGCGAACGGCCTCATTAAGCATTTGTGATATACAACGCTTAGCAATTTCGTTTTTATTTAGACGTGGAGCTGGGGTTACACCTAGTAACTCATAGACTGACTCATCAACCTTTTTGCCTTTCTTGTCGTATTCATAAAAACCACGACCCGTTTTACGGCCTAAGCGCTTTGAATCAATCATGCGCGAGAAAGCATCTGGGCCTTTAAAACGCTCACCCAATTCTTTTTCAAGAATTGGCGCGATTTTAGAACCAATATCAATACCGACTTCATCAAGCAGTGCCAACGGCCCTACTGGAAAACCAAACTCAACTAAGGCTGCGTCAATTTTTTCAATTGGCTCACCGGCAAGCATTAAGTTTGCCGCCTCATTCAGGTATGGCGCTAAAATACGGTTTACGTAAAAACCGGCCATGTCTTTTACCACAATTGGCGTTTTACCTTGCTTACGCGCAAAGTTAACTACACGAGCAATCGTTTCTTTTGAGGTGCCTTCGTGAGGAATAATTTCTACCAGTGGCATTTTCTCTACTGGTGAGAAATAATGTAAACCAATTACATTTTCAGGGCGTTCTGCTTTTGCTGCAATTTGCGAAATAGGTAATGACGAAGTATTACTTGCGAAAATAGTATTCGCTTGGCAATGCTGCTCTACATCAGCAACCATACCTTGCTTCAGTTCTAAATCTTCAAATACGGCTTCTATCACTAAATCTATGTGTTTAAAACCGCTGTAATCGGTAGTGCCGGTAATGCGGTTCATCGTTAACTGCATATCGGCTTTAGACATAATACGGCGTTTAAGACGCTTATCTAAAATTTTGTATGTGTAGTTCATGGCATTACTTATGCCCTGCTCTGCCACATCTTTAATACGCACCGGCAATTTAGCTTTAACCGCACTCACATGGGCAATACCTGCGCCCATTAAGCCACCACCTAACACGGCAGTTTTACTAATCGCGGGAGCATCATCATTGCGCCATTCTTTTTTCATTTCAGTGGTTGCAAAGAAAATGCCGCGCAGTGCTTTAGACTCATCACTCATTACCAATGTGGCAAAACCTTCTGCTTCGGTTTTATACGCTTTCATTTCATCAAGCTCTACGCTTGCACGTACCGCTTTAATAATTGCAAGCGGCGCAGGGTAATGACCACCGGTTTTTTTAAGAACGTTTTCTTTAGCTTTTTTAAAGATAAAGTTACGGCCAAACGGGTTTGATTCTAATAACTTACTGATCTTATCAAGTTTAGGCTCTTTAGCTTGTGGCTTTTTCTTCGCCGCAAACTCTTTAGCCACTTTTAACAATACGCTTTGTGGTACACAATCATCCAATACACCGGCTTTTTTAGCTTGTTTAGGACGAATTTGTTTACCGGTTAGCATCCACTCGAGGGCTTTTTGAATGCCCACGATTTTAGTTAAGCGCTGTGTACCACCACCGCCAGGTAATAAACCTAGTTGTACTTCTGGTAAACCAATTTTAGTTAAATCGCTATCTGTACCTACGCGGTAATCACAGGCTAAAGCAAATTCTAAACCGCCACCAAGTGCTGCGCCATGTATAGCACTAACTGTGGTGTACGGAAGCTTTTTCATATCAAAAAATGCTTGATGGCATAATTCGCTAATAGCTAATGCATCTTCACGCTTTTGCACGTTGTCTAGCATTTTAACATCGGCACCAGCAATAAAGTTATCGCTTTTACCGCTAATAAATACCATACCTTTGACTGCGTGCTCTTTAGCTTGTGCTAATAATGCTTTTAAATCATCAGCAAAGCTATCTCGCAGGGTGTTCATTTTTTCACCCGGTACATCAATTGTCACTACGGCTATTTTGTTATCATCAACCGTTAAATTAAATACTGAATCTGTCATTACGCACTCTCCAATACAAAGGCTGCACCTAAACCACCCGCAGCACAGGCAGTCGTTAACGCTAAACCACCGCCACGACGCTTAAGCTCGTATAAACTTTGTGTAATTAAACGCGCGCCGGTTGCCGCAAATGGATGACCATATGCAAGCGAGCCGCCGTTCACGTTAAACTTATCCATGTTAATTTCACCTATGGCTTTATTACGCCCTAAGTGCTCTTGTGCAAATTTATCTGAAGCAAACATTTTCATATTCGCTAAGGTTTGCGATGCAAACGCTTCATGCATTTCAATAAGGTCTAAATCAGCTAACGTAATACCCGCTCTATCAAGTGCGATAGGCGTTGAGTGAGCCGGCCCCATTAGCATGTCTTTTTCTACGCCAATGGCTGAGAACGCAAAACTACGCACATAACCTAAAATTTCATAACCCAAAGCTTTGGCTTTGCTTTCGCTCATCATTAACACTGCGGCTGCGCCATCAGTTAGTGGGGTTGCATTGGCAGCAGTGACTGAGCCGTGTTGACGGTCAAATACAGGCTTAAGCTTGGCGTAACCTTCAACCGTTGAGTTTTTACGGATATTATTATCTTCTTCAATAAAGCTTTTATAAGGCGGTAAATGAGCCGTCATTACTTCATCTTTTAACTTGCCATCAGCCCAAGCTTGCGTTGCCAGTGAGTGAGAACGATGCGCTAAAGCATCTTGATCTTCACGGCTAATGTTATGGGTTTTAGCCATTTGCTCGGCTGTTTGTCCCATTGATAAACCCGTTGAGTACTCAGCAACCGCTGGCGGCACTGGCAATAAATCTTTTAAACGCAGTTTTGAGAATATTTTTAAACGCTGACCAAGCGTACGTGCTTTGTTTAAATCAACTAAGCTACCCGCTAATTTTTTACTTACACCAATTGGCAATACAGACGATGAATCGGCACCACCGGCAATTCCTACGCTTACAGAGCCTGCCATAATTGATTCGGCAACGTTTGCTATCGCTTGAAAACTCGTCGCACAAGCACGCGATACAGAGTATGCATCAACCGATACTGGCATCCCAGTACCCAATACAATTTCACGCGCAATATTTGGCGCTTCTGGCATTTGTACTACTTGCCCAAAAACCAATTGATCGATTTCTGACTTGTCGAAATTTAATCGCTCAAGCATTTCATTAACCACTAGCTTACCCATATCCAATGCTGGTACATGGTGGAACGCAGTCGCTTGCTTAGCAAAAGGAGTACGTAAGCCGCTTACAATGGCAATACGGTCGCCTTTTGGTGTTTTAAGTATGTTTTGCTCAGACATTTATTATTCTCTCCCGCTGACAGGTCAGACCTGTATGTTTTCTCCGATTCTAAACAACCCGTGTGATAAAGCCAATAGATAAAGGTAAATAAATACAAAAGCGCCATTGTATATCACTACATACATTGTATGAGGGTAATACAATAGGCTTTTTTAGCTGGTTTTACAAAGTTTTATGTTAGGCTAAAAAATCGTTAAAAAATAACGAACTATTTTTAAAAAATCAGTCTAACTCTTGAGTTATCCACTTATAAACCTTATAACTAGCTCAGTATTTGTTACCTAACCAATTTAGGTATTATTTAAGCTGACGAGGACAGTCCACTTATTATGGCAGCTAACGCATTTTCACAATTAAAAACGTACTTAGATACACAAATCATTGGCCAGCCAGCGCTTACTCAAGCTCTTTTAATTGCTATATTAGCCGATGGCCACTTACTTGTTGAAGGCCCTCCAGGGCTTGCAAAAACACGTGCGGTAAATGCGCTTGCAAAAGGTATTGAAGGGTCGTTTCAGCGTGTTCAGTTTACCCCTGATTTATTACCAGCCGATGTGACCGGCACCGATATTTATCGCCAACAAACCAGTGAGTTTGTGTTTGAAAAAGGCCCTTTATTTCATAACCTTATTTTAGCGGATGAAATAAACCGAGCACCAGCAAAAGTACAATCGGCATTATTAGAAGCGATGGCCGAGCGCCAAGTCACGGTAGGCAAAAACACCTATCCACTCAGTGACCTGTTTTTAGTGATGGCAACACAAAATCCGCTTGAGCAAGAAGGTACTTACCCGCTACCAGAAGCGCAATTAGACCGTTTTTTAATGCACCTAAATATTAATTACCCAGGTGCTGAGCATGAGCTTGATATTTTACGTTTGACCCGTGGTGAAGCACTTAATGATGAAGCCCCAGTGCTTGAGCAAATTTCACAACCCGATTTGTTTGCTGCGCGAAAAGCAATTTTAGGTCTGTATTTGGCCGAGCCATTAGAGCAGTACTTAGTTCAGTTGATTATTGCTACTCGAGAAGGCGCAAACTTAGATGAGCAACTTGGCCGCTGGATTGAATACGGCGCAAGCCCTCGCGCTACTATCGCTCTTGATAAATGTGCCCGCGCTCATGCGTGGCTAAGTGGCCGTGATTTTGTATCACCTGACGATATACAAGCTGTTGTACATAATGTATTGCGCCATCGTATTATTTTAAGTTACGAAGCACAGGCCGATGGTATTACAAAAGATCAGGTCATTAGCCGTATTGTTGAACTAGTCGCAGTACCTTAAGTTATGCAAACACACTTTGATTCTCAGGCATGGCTTAAATTAAGTCATAGCCATGGTGTTAATTTATCGCTTAAAGAGCTGATGTATTATAAAGCTAAGGCACAACTGCTTGAGCTGGCACCTAAAGTTAGAATAAAAAATACCTTAGCAGGGCAATACCTTGCGCCCCACAAAGGCCGGGGTATGGAGTTTGCCGAAGTGCGTCATTATCAAAACGGTGACGATATACGCTCTATTGATTGGCGCGTTACCGCGCGCACAGGCGAAACCCACACTAAACTTTTTCAAGAGGAAAAAGAGCGCCCGGTATTTGTGTTTACTGACTTTTCAAACTCAATGCTATTTGGCTCGCAATTACTGTTAAAATCGGTGCAAGCAGCACATATTAGCGCCTTAGTTGCGTGGTCAGCGTGTCAGCGTGGCGACAGAATTGGCGGTATTGTGTTTAATCAGCACTCGCATTTAGAGCTAAAACCCAGCGCTCGTGAAAAAGCGGTATTAAAACTATGCCATAATTTATGCGACGCTCATCAGCAGGCACTTGAAAATATTGATAAACCCGCCAGCAATAACTTTAGTGATAACCTCAAACGTTTAAATCACTTAGCTAAGCCTGGTAGTTTGGTTTATATCGTGTCTGATTTTAACGCCTTGGATGACGCCAGCTTCAAGCAACTGGAACTTTTGGCGCGTCATTGCGAACTGATTGGGTGTCATATTAGCGACCCCTTTGAACATCAATTACCTGCTTTTAAACAAACGGTAACCGTCAGTGCTAATAATCAGCAATTTGCCCTGCCCTTAATGGACAAGAGCTTTAGACAACGATTTGCTAAAAATGCCGAGCACGCATTTAGCGCGCGTATTAATCGCTTAACAAAGTCTGGACTCACCCTATTATCATTTAATGCAGCCACTGCGCTGGAACTGCAATTAGTGAGAAAATAAATCATGCAAACCTCTCCACTTGATGGTCTACACGATATTATTGCTCCCACCCAAGTCGACTGGTGGCCACTCGCTCCTGCTTGGTGGGTTGTTATTGCAATTGCTGTGTGTTTATTGTGTAGCTTAATTGTCATAATTTATAAAAATTATCGCTTTAAAAAGCCAAAACGTGATGCCATTGCATTAGCTAATCAACAACAGTCAGCGCAGCAATTACATGTCATTTTAAAGCGTTTAGTGATCACCTATTACGATCCGCGTTTAGCCGCGCAGTCAACAACGCATTGGTGCAACACATTGAACCAACTTTCAGCGATTGGCTTTAAAGAAGAAGAAATTTTAAACCTATATAACGCTAATCAAACACAGGCAGCACTTAGTGATAAATTTCGCCAAGCCATTAAACAATTTAAACTAAAGGAGCCGCTGCATGTTTGAATTTAGCTGGCCATGGCTGTTTTTATTACTGCCGCTACCTTTAATATTGTTACTATTAAAACCCGCCGCCAATAATGCCAACACGCGTCTGCGCATTCCAAGTTTTGCATCACATAATTTAAGCAATCAAAGCATAGAGCCAAGTGCGCGTAAATTGAATATTGTCGAGTGGTTGCTGTGGTTATTATTAGTGACCGCATCAGCAAATCCAACGTGGTTAGATGAGCCCATATCGCTACCCAACGAAGGCCGCGATATAATGCTCGCTGTGGATTTGTCAGGGTCAATGACCGAACAAGACATGGCTTACAATGGCCAATATGTTGACCGTTTAACCATGGTCAAAGCAGTGCTAAGTGACTTTATAGAGCAGCGCCAAGGCGACAGACTCGGCCTTATATTGTTTGGTGATACCGCTTTTTTACAAACCCCACTGACGCGTGATGTGAAAACCGTCAGTAAAATGCTCTCTGAGGCGCAAATTGGTTTAGTAGGACGCGCCACGGCGATTGGTGACGCTTTAGGTTTATCGGTAAAACGCTTTGCCAGTAAAAAAGAAAGTAACCGTATTGTGGTGTTGCTTACAGATGGACAAAACACTGCAGGTAACCTTGACCCAGAAGATGCGCTGTTACTTGCCCGTGAAGAAGGTATAAAAGTGTACACCATTGGAGTCGGTTCAGATAACCCGCGCGGCTTTAGTTTATTTAATATGGGCTCTGGGGGCAGTAACCTAGATGAGGGCTTATTGAAAAAAATTGCTGAGCAAACAGGCGGTCTGTATTTTAGAGCAAAAGATGTCGCTGGCCTGCAACAAATTTACGCTGAGCTTGATAAGCTTGAACCAATTAGTGCCGATGAGCAAACCTTTCGCCCACAAACAGCCTTGTTCTATTATCCGTTATTACTGGCCATTTTACTCATAAGTGCAATGGCATTGATAAAAACGGTGCGCGCAATGAAGGAGCCAAACTAATGGATTTTGAATTTATTCGTCCTGCTATTTTATGGCTGTTACTCCCTGCCTCAGGGTTATTTTTTATCGCCTTACTAAAACATAAAAAAAACCAGTCAGCGCCACTTATTGCGCCGCATTTGGCACCATTTGTAATGAGTGAATCAAACAATAAAGCTCGCCAGCCGCTGTGGCTGGTTGCCTTATTTTGCAATTTAGCAATTATATTTAGTGCAGGGCCAAGCTTTGAAGAGAAGCAAGTACCCGTGTTTCAAAGTAAAAGTGCCCGCGTTATTGTCATGGATATGTCCTACTCTATGTATAGCACCGACATTGCTCCCAATCGATTAATGCAATCACGTTTTAAAGCCCTCGATATGGTTGAGCTATTTAAAGAAGGCGATACCGCGTTAGTGGCTTACGCAGGCACTGCCTATACCATTTCACCACTGACCAACGACGCTAAGACTCTTGCCAACCTTATTCCTAGTTTAAGCCCTGAAATTATGCCAGATAAAGGCTCAAACGTACTCGCTGGCTTAGATATGGCACAAGAGCTACTAAGCCAAGCCGGCTACCTCGATGGCGATATTATTTTGATCACCGATGGTATTGAGCAACAACAGCAAAGCGATGTAAGCCGTTTTACCAACAGTAGTCAATATCGACTTAATATTTACGGCGTAGGCACCGCACAAGGAGCCCCTATAAAGTTACCTGAAGGCGGATTTTTAAAAGATAATTATGGTCAAATTGTGGTGCCAACCCTCAATGCGTCATTACTTGAAGGACTTGCAAAAAATAGCGGTGGGCAGTTTGCCGATTACCAGCCAAGCAATAGCGATATTGCCGTTTTTTCACCGCAAGCAAACAGTGAAGTACTAAAAAGTGAAAAACCAAATTTAGCCTTATGGCGAATTGACGCCGGTATTTATGGTTTGCTTATTTTACTGCCTTTAGCTTTGTATTTATTTAGACGTTCTGCATTAGTTAGCGCAGTACTATTACTTAGCTTTTTACCTCAACAAAATGCGCATGCCGCAGAGCTGCCAACCCTGTTTAAAAATACGGATCAACGGGCATTAGAGGCATACAACAACAAAGAGTATCAACAAGCAGCTCAGGCTCGCTCAAGCGCCCTCAAAGGGGCTGCACTGTATCAGCAAGGGCAATTTGATGCTGCCTTGAATGAGTTTAGCCAAGATAAGTCAGCAACCGGTTATTATAACTATGGCAACGCCTTGGCTAAAGCAGGACAATTAGAGGCTGCCATTGACGCGTATAAACAAGCGCAAGTAAAGCAAGACAATTTTAGTGAAGCCGCTGAGAATCAAGCGCTTGTTGAGCAGTTACTAAATCAACAACAGCAAGATCAACAAAATCAGCAAGGCAATGATTCGCAAAATCAAGATGAGCAAAGTCAAGAGGATGCAGATAAATCAAAACAAGATCAGCAAAAAAATGGCGAGAAAAACAACGCAGATAAAAGCGAAGAGGACAGCCAAAATAGTGAACAACAGCAATCAGATCAGTCCTCGCAGCAATCAAAAGATCAACAAGGCCAATCTGGTGAGCAATCAGACAAACAGAATGAGCCTGACATGCAAGCTCAGTCACAAAGCCAACAAAATGAAAATAAAGACGAGAATACACCGCAGCAAGATGAGCCGCAAAATCAACCTAATGAGATGAGTGAGCAACCGCCCTCTGATGAGCAAAAACAGCAGGCACAGCAACAAGCCATGCAGGCACAAGCCGCTGAGCTCACTAATGAAGAAAAAGAAAAAGCACAGCAACTAAATCAGTTATTAAGAAAAGTGCCCGACGATCCCGCTATTTTATTAAGAAACAAAATGCAATTAGAAGCCCAAAAAAGACAATATCAACGTCGTCCAACAGGAGTAGAAAAATCATGGTAATGCGATTATTTTGCTGTTTATTGCTATTAACTGCCATGCCATTAATGGCCGCCACCACTTTGGAGGCAAGCGTTGATAAAAACCCAGTATTAGCGGGTGAATTTTTTATGCTTAATATTAGCATTGATGATTCAATAAAAGGGCAACAACCCGACACCTCAGCATTATTAAAAGATTTTGTAGTCGGCCCTATGAGCTTAAGTAGCCGCACTAACATTATTAATGGCAGTATAAAAAAACAAACCTCTTGGTCTGTTAAACTAATGACCCGCAAGGCGGGTGAATACACCATTCCCAGTTTTAGTGTTGCAGGGCTAAACTCGCAACCAATTAGTTTATCGGTTAAAGAGCGCAGCAGCGACGCAGATAAAAATAACGATATATTTTTAAAAACCTCACTTTCAAACAACAGCTTATTTGTACAAGAGGCTGGCGTTTACACCATTAAACTTTACTTAGCCAAAGAGCTTCTTGATGGCAGCTTAAGTGCGCCAAGTATGGAAGATGCCCAACTTACCCAACTCGGTAAACAAAGCGAAGATTATGAACTGGTTAACGGTAAACGTTATTTAGTGATCACCCGTAATTATTTAATTCAGCCCCAAAAAAGTGGCGCCTACACTATTGCAGCTCCCGTTTTTCAGGGGCGTATTCAGCAAAACTATCGTCAATTGGAAGTGTCAGCGCTTGGCGATGAGCAGCAAATTGAAATTAAACCTATCCCTGAAAACTATCAAGGAGACTGGTTACCCAGTGAACTGGTGAGCTTAACCGAGCAATGGCAGCCAGAGGATAATACTGTTGAAGCCGGCACGCCAATAACACGTACAATTATGCTCACCGCGCTAGGGGTGACTAAAGAGCAGTTACCCGAAATTGATATGCCTATTATTAATGGTATTCGCAGCTACCCTGATGAAAAAGAAACCAATAATGCGGTACGTGATGGTCGAGTGGTATCACAGCAAAGCGCCTCATTTGCGCTACTGCCACAAACACCTGGCACTTACACATTACCTGAAATTAGCTTGCCTTGGTATAACACCAAAATGAATCGAATTAGTTATGCGACCTTACCTGAGCGTACTATTACAGTCACACCCAGCACAACAGCGCCAGTGCAAACGCTTAATCCGCCAGCTGAAAACAACCTAAATAACACTATGGCAGAGTCAACGGAGCAAGCAGTTATAGTGCAACAGCAAACTGCCACACCACTGTGGCTAATTATTGTGGCCGCGCTTGGTTATGTTTTATGGATTGCGACGCTGATTTTTTACTTTATTAAACGCCCAGCTAAAGAAGTGCAACAAGCGGCTCAAACAACTAATAAAACAAATCAACAACCATCTTTAAAAGCCCTGCTGGTATTAGCTAAAAGCCATGACGAAAAAGCATTTTACGATGCACTTAATCAGTATGCGCTAACCCTTACAGGTAAAAAGGTAGGGGCGCTATCCCAATTATGCGCTATGATAAACAACCCAGAGTTCACCGCGCAGATAAACAATTTACAAGCACAGTTGTACAGTAAGCAAACGGCTAGCGCCAATTTAGACGCTATAGTTAGCATGTTAAAGGCACATCAATCGCAAACAGCTGAGCCTTCATCACCTGCGTTAAAAGAGCTGTATTCTTGATCTCAATTGTATTTTGCTTTTTTGACCTATAATAATTTTAACTAAAAAGTGCTTATGATTGGAAATAAAAAATCGAATGATCGGGTCTTACTAAATATGGCTGAAAAACAACAACGCTACGAAGCCCTGGTTCACGTTTATCATAAGGAACTCTATCGCTTCGCTTACTGGTTATGTAACGATCCGAATATTGCAGATGACTTAGTGCAAGAAACCTTTTTACGTGCTTGGCGCTCGCTTGACTCGTTACTCGATCAAAAAGCAGCTAAGCCATGGTTGCTAACAATTTTAAGACGCGAAAATGCGAGGCGCTTTGAGCGCAAGCAATTTGATTACAGTGATGTAGATAACGACACGCTAGTGGATCAAACCAGTCATTCTTTAGATGATGAAATGGAGCAAACCGTTATTCAACGGCAAATTTCGTTGTTGGCCGATGAATACAAAGAGCCGCTACTATTACAAGTGGTTATGGGCTGCTCTGGGGATGAAATTGCAGACATACTCGATTTAAACAAAAATACGGTTATGACACGTTTATTTCGGGCAAAAAATCACCTTAAAGAGGCACTAAGCCGTGATGATGAACAACTTAAAGGGGCATCAAAATAATGGATGAACTTGAGTTTCGTCGCTGCACGATTGCACAGCCAAACGAGCTAGACAAAGAACTACTGGAATTTGCAAACAGTAGTCCCGATAGACAACAATTTTTAAATGAAAACAAAACATTTGATAAGCAACTCAATGATGCGCTTGATATTCCTGTGCCTGACAACCTTGCTGAACGGATTATTTTAAACACCTCGTTAAAAGAAAAAGCCAGAAAAGATGAGCTTGAACAAAAAAACAACGTTATTGATTCACGCTCACGCTTTAAGTTTGACCGCGTATATTTGGCGTTCGCTGCTTCATTTGTGATTGCGGTAAGTGCGTTTATGTTTAGCACAGAGCAAAACTTGAATCATGCGGCTGGCGAGCATGCATTGGCGCATGTTTATCATGAACTTAACGCGTTAAATAAAACTCAACCTATCAGCTTACAAACAGTCAATGAAAAGCTGGCTTTACTTGGCGGTCAACTTAATGATTTACCTGGGAAAGTTACTTATGTTAACTTTTGCGATTTTCAAGGCGAGAAAGGCATCCATTTAGTGTTTGAATCGGACTTTGGCCCTATGACCGTGTTTATTGTCCCTAGTGATAACAAAGTCTTTGAAATTGGCTCGGGTGACTTTAGTGACTCTCGCTATGTAGGCCATATAAGCCGAGGAAAACAAGCTGATACTGTACTAATAGCAAGCCTAGGCTCACCGGTTAATATGTATAATGAACGTATTGCAGGCGCTATTCGCTGGCTGTAATACCAACTTGTATAATATTTGAACAATTTAACGAATTAAACTCCCTTATATCTAAGCAGATATATATAAGGGGATGGGTATTACAAACAATAAAAAACCGCAACGAGTGTGCGGTTTTTTTATTGCTAATAAGCTAAAACTTATTATTGGTTACTTACATACATCAGCAACAGCGTTAGCAAAGTAATCGATGTTTGCTTGACTAATTCCCGCTACGTTTACTCGGCTAGAGCCTACAATATAAATACCGTAGTCTTTTTGTAGACGCTCGATTTGCTCTTTATTAATACCTAAGAAAGAGAACATACCGTGTTGGCGGTCTATAAATGAGAAGTCTTGAGCAATGTCTTTGGCTGCAAGGCTGTCTTTAATTAAACTACGTAAACCATTAATACGGTTACGCATTTCATCAAGTTCACTGTGCCATAACTGCGTTAACTCTGTGCTGCTTAAAATGGTGTTTACAATGTCTGCACCGTGCGCTGGCGGCATAGAATAAATGCTACGTACCACACTTAATAATACCGAGTTTGAAATATCAGCGGTTGCACTGTCTTTTGCAATAATTGAACACGCACCAATACGCTCACGGTATAAGCCAAAGTTTTTAGAACATGACGAACAAATGATCAACTCTTCAACCGCATTGGCTAAAATACGTAAACCATTCGCATCTTCTTCTAAAGAAGAACCAAAACCTTGGTATGCAATATCAATTAATGGCGTAAAGCCCACATCTTTTGCAAGTTCAGCAATGGTATTCCATTGTGTTTCGTTTAAATCCATACCACTTGGGTTGTGACAACATGCATGTAATAACACAACATCGCCCTTAGGCACCTGTGTTAGTGTTTCAACCATTTCATCAAACAATAAATCTTTGTTTTCGTAGTCGTAGTATGGGTACTCTTTAACCGTTAAGCCTGCAGCTTCAAATAAGCTAATGTGGTTAGCCCACGTTGGGTTAGTAACCCATACAGTAGCGTTTGGGTTACAACGTACAATAAATTCTGCTGCAACACGAAGTGCGCCTGTACCACCAGGTGCTTGTGCTGTGCGTACGCGATTAGCTAATAATGCCGGGTGCTCACCAAGAAGAAGATTTTCCATTTGTTGACAGTAATCTAAGTTACCAGCAAGACCAATGTAAGATTTGCTCATTTCATTTTCTAAACGAAACGCTTCTGCTTTTTTTACTGACTTTAATACCGGGGTATTCCCCTGCTCGTCTTTATATACACCAACCCCTAAGTCAATCTTATTAGGGTTAGTATCTTGCTTATAGGCCGCCATAAGGCCAAGAATAGGGTCTGTTGGTAATGGTTTTAATACTGAGAACATTGACTATCTCTTCGTTATTTAGGGGTTAGCTGTTGCGCTAAGCTTAACATAAAAAGTCACTCGATTGACCAGTGTTATTTACACTAAAAAGTGAGGAATTTTAATACAGCATGCAATTAATAAGGCGAGTGTCGTATTATCAAAAAAATCCGTGCTAAAGGCTTCGCCATCGACAATGCCAATGCACTGCTTTTGCGCATTAAATAGTGGTAAACAGGCCTCTGCTTTTACTTTCGGATCGCAGGTGTAATACTCACCACCCGCGGCTAAATATTGCTCAACATTATTAATAACACGTCCTTTACCACTGAGTGCCACTTGCACATTATTACTGCCGGTTGCAAATTCAGCTGTGAGCGGAAATAAAGGGCGACTCGGTGCACCAAAATAAGCGAGCTTTAATAACTGCTCGCCTTCAGGGGTGGCCGTATTTTGATAGATGCCATACCAATCTAATTGGGTGTTTTCGATTACATAGTCAACAATCAACTGAAGTTGCGCTAACTTTGCTGTTGTTTGCGTATTTTGGCTAACGTAATCGTTTAAATTAAACGGCTCATCTTGCAAGTAGCCGAACAAACTACATGCGCCACCTTCACCGAGTTCTGGAATTTGATACTGCCAACGCACGGCCGGTGCAGCATTGCTATTTAAGTACTGCTCAAGCTTTTCTAGCTCAGCGTTAATTAACTGTTGCTCTACATTAAGCTGAGCTTGCTCTAAATAAAAATTTATCATTTGGCCATCCATACATCTATAATGCCGAGATAGTAGCATGGATATTTTTATAGCGCGAGCCAATTTAAAGCGCTTTTTAAAATCCTTAAGCACTTTTATTCATAGATATAATTGCGGTATTTAAACTGGTCGCTTTATCTTTGGGCATTAAAAGGTGTTCAGCTTAGGCGCAAAAATTACGCCTTTGCGTCACAAATTTGTTATTATTTACTCCAATATTAGATTCAATCTTAGATAGGTTAATTATGAGTGATAATCACTTAGTGTATTCAACAGCAACAGGGCGAATTGATCAGCCAAAGCCAGAAAAAGAACTGGATGTAAAACTATTTAAAGACGGGTCTATTCGCATAGAGCGTCAAAGCAAAGGTCGAAAAGGTAAAGGCGTAATGCTAGTTGTAGGATTAGATCCCCAACAGCACGATTTAAAAAAGTTAGCAAAAACAATAAAAAGTAAAATGGGCCAAGGTGGCGCAGTAAAAGAAGGAGTTATTGAAGTACAAGGTGATGATCGCGATAAGTTAAAGGCGATTTTAGAAGGATTAAAGTTTAAGGTAAAAATTGCGGGTGGTTAACCCGCAATTTTGTTTTATTCAGAGACTTTTAACACAGCTAATTGATCAAACAACATTGGGATATCGGCTTCGGCAACGGGCTTACTAAAGTAATAGCCTTGCACAATAAAACAATTATTATTTTGTAAAAATTCAACTTGCTCTATTGTTTCAACCCCTTCAGCAACCACATCAAGCTTAAGCTTTTGTGCCATCGCAATAATCGCAGCGGTGATCTCCATATCATTATCATCTTCAGGGATATCTTTAACAAACGAGCGGTCAATTTTAAGAATATCGACAGGAAAACGTTTAAGGTAACTCAACGAAGAATAGCCCGTACCAAAATCGTCAATAGAAATTGAAATACCCAGCTTTTTCAATTGATGTAACTGATCAATAGCCGCCTCAACATTACCCATTAGCATGCTCTCAGTCAGCTCAAGGTGCAGGCTTTTAGCTTTAATTTGCGTCTCTATGATTATTTTTTTCAGCATAGGTACTAAGCTTGCGTCTTTAAACTGCCTTGCTGACAGGTTTATCGACATGTTGCTCGCTCTACCTTGTTGCTCTAGTCGTTTAGTAAACTCACATGCTTGTTGTAACACCCACTTACCTAGTTCCACAATTAAACCCGTTGCCTCAGCAATAGGAATAAATTTGGTGGGTGGAATGAATCCCTGCGTAGGATGGAACCAGCGAAGCAATGCTTCATACCCTACTACACTATTATCGCGACAATCAACTTGTGGCTGATAATGCAGTGTGAGTTGTTTTTCTTTAATTGCATGGCGCAACTCATTTTCGAGGAATAATCGCTCATTGGCGGCTGCATTTAGATCTTGGCTGTAAAAGTGGAACGTATTACGCCCTTTCGCTTTTGCTTCATACATGGCTAAATCGGCATGTTTTAATAACTGATCTTCTTCTAGGCTATCAAATGGCGCCAAGGTAATACCAATACTGGCAGTAACAATCACTTCGTTACTACCTAATTTTATTGGCTGATTTAACGTTTTTTGAATGGTGTCAGCGACTTCCGATGCTTCTTTTTGATGCTCAATACCACTGAGTAATACCGCAAACTCATCACCGCCTAAACGAGCTATAGTATCTTCTGCTCGTAAGCGCTGCTTTAAGCGCGTTGCCACTTCAACCAATAGTTGATCGCCTGCATCGTGACCTAAAGTATCGTTAATACGCTTAAATTCATCCAAATCAAAGTAAAATAAAGCAAACGAGTAACGCCCTCTTTCAGCAAGCGCCATCGACTTTCTAAGCTGCATTCTAAAGAATGTACGATTAGCAAGCCCGGTTAATGTATCGAAGTAAGCGAGCTGTTCCATTTTGCGTTGGCTTTCTTTTACAAATGAAATATCTTGCGCTGAAGCAACGTAACTGGTGATTTTTCCACCATCTTCACGAATAGGTGACACACTCAGCGATACCCATATGGGTGGCTTGTTTTGCGCTTCAATAAGGGTATCCCCTCGCCAGTAATTACGGTTGCGCAAATCAATGTCAATGTCCTCTACCAACATGGTCATTTCATTAGCAATAATAGTCAGAAGTGGCTGGCGCAGGAAATCACTTTCTGCAAAGTCGGTCATTTCCAGCATTTTTGGATTAACATATTCAATCACAAAGTTTTCATCGGTGATCACCACACCTGTGCCCGAGAAGGCAACCGCTTTAGACAAGCGAATTGCAGCCTTTTCTGCAATTTCTTTTTCTATTATGCGCTGGTTTAAGCCATCGATAAGTTTGCGGATTTCAATGGTCATATCTTTGAATGAACCATTAAGCGTACCGATTTCATCTTTATTTTCTTTTGGAAAATCAATTTCTAACTGGCCTTTACCAAAGTTAGTAACCGCATAAACCAATGAATGCAGGCGTCTTAAAACTAGTTGATAAAGTGCTTGGTGTAATAACAAAGCAACTAAAATGGCATACAGAATAAACAAGCCAAAAAACTTCAGTTTTAAGTCTTTCAGTGCCGATAGTGTAGAAGAGCGCTTTTTATATACGCCCACGTACCAGTTTACACCTTCAACTTTATGGATATTTATAATGTAGTCTTCACCATTTAATGAAAACGAGTCGGCATATTCCGGCAATTGTATTTGCCTTGCATTATCAATAACTCGCTTTAGCTCAGGAGAAATAAAATCGCCAGATAGCAACTTTTTACCCGCCTCTCCGTATTGGGTATAACTATCGGCTCCTAAATTAGGGTGCGCCAATAGCTGCCCTTGCTTATCGAACACCACTAACTGTTTTTCTTTTCCGCCAACGGGCAATTGCGATATGAGAGAGTCGAGAGAAATATCACTACCCGTAACTCCTAAAAACTCATCATTTTTATAAATAGGTACAATTAAACTAACGACCCACTTATTCCAAACGCCATCGTAATACACTCGTGACCACAGCGGCTCGCGTTGTGGGTTTGTTAACGATTTTGCGTAATTAAAACTTTTGCTTTGATTAAAGGTGTAATCTCCGGGGACATTAAGTGCCCAATTTGGTGGCGCAACACGGATAAAATTATCTTTGGTGATCAGGTAAAAATTATAAAAATCTTGAATTAACGTGGGGGAAATCACTTTCCAAAGCGATTCAGAATCTGCAATTAACTGTTTATAAAAAGGAGAATAAGCATTTTCGGGAATGAACGCCGCAGATAAGCCATCGGCAGATGCGCTGCGCACAGAACCATCATTGGTGACTTGCATAGTCGGGGCATTGTTATTCTTAAATGATAATTGCCCCTCAAATAACTGCTCGCTAACAACAATATTAGCTTGCTCAGCTATTTTAACTTTGGTCGCTATCAAATTATTAAACTGGTTTATTAATAATTCATTTGATTGCTTTAATACCTCATGCTCTTCAAATACAAGCTGTTTCTCTTCTGATTTGAGCATTAATGCAGCCGCACAAATACCTGCAACTAAACAAATGCCAGAGATCAACAGTGATAACTTGACACTGAGTGAGTTTATTCCGAATCGAGATGGAGGGCGTCGATACACAAAAGGCCAACCTTATTTATAATTATTATTTTTGCGAGTAGTAGAAATATACCAGAACTTAAATCAGAATTATAAATTATTTATAAACGTTTAAAAAATAACACCTTTTGTACACATATTAGGTAAAAAAGCCACATCAGGTAAGTGCTTGTTGACATTAGAGGTTACTCTTCATACATTAAGGGCATGAATATAAAATACTCACTTACTTTCTTATCTTTTTTTAGCTTCTTTATATAGAAGAGGCTTCCCTGTTTGTGAGATAAAATCAATCGAATAGTAAAGCCTCCCAACTGGGAGGCTTTTTTGTTTACGCTGTTAAATACAGTGACGTTTTTGGAATGAGGAAAACCAAATGAGCAATGATGTTTTAGACACGCTTAGGCACGATATAAATGAAATCGATTCTGACCTACTTGTGTTATTAGCGAAGCGACGCCGTATTAGCCATGGTGTTGTTGAATATAAGATAGCGAATAATAAACCAATTCGTGATGAAGCACGTGAATTAGCATTACTCGAAAAATTAATCGGTTATGGTAAATCTCTTGGTTTAGATGCCTACTATGTAAATAATGTTTTTCAAACCATATTGGAAGACTCTGTATTACATCAACAAGCCATGCTTCAAAAGAATTTAAACCCCGATGCACTGAGCGAAACCCATCGCGTAACCTATTTAGGCGGACAAGGATCTTACAGTCAACTTGCGTGTCATAAGTACTTTAGTCGCCGACCAGGCAAATTAATTGAAATTGGCTGTAGTTCTTTTGATGAGATCACCGGTAAAGTAGAAAATGGTCAAGCCGACTTTGGCTTACTGCCTATCGAAAACACTAGCTCAGGTAGTATTAATGAAGTATTTGATTTGCTGCAGCATGCACAAGTCTCTATTGTAGGTGAAGTTACTCATAGCGTTGAGCATTGCTTATTAGCAGCACCAGGAACTGAGCTGAACCAATTAACTAAAGTCTTTGCGCATCCACAACCCTTTGCCCAGTGTAGCCGCTTTTTACAGGGCCTTGGCGAACTTCAGCATGAAACCTGCGATTCAACATCGAGTGCATTAAAATCAGCACTTGAAACACCTAACAGTGCGGCTATTGGCTCTGCACAAGCAGGTAAAAATGTAGGGCTTGAAGTGATCAAGGCGAATCTTGCTAATCAAAAAGAAAACCATAGTCGCTTCATTGTGGTTGCACGTAAACCGCTACATGTATCTAAACAAATCCCCACTAAAACCAGTTTAATTATGGCAACTAAGCAACAAGCAGGCTCACTCGCCGATGCGCTGATGATTTTTAAACAGCATAATATAAATCTAGTAAAATTAGAGTCTCGCCCTGTACCAGGAAATCCATGGGAAGAAGTATTCTATGTAGATTTAGAAGCGAACCTTGCTGATAGCCAAGTGAAACATGCGTTAGAAGAGCTTAAAGAGCATACCCAATATGTGCGCGTATTAGGTTGTTATCAAAGCGAGTCTTTACAAGCTGTAAGTGTAGATAGTTAAGTATTACGTCTGAGTGTAAATGGATTCACACTCAGATACTAACTTGCCAAGCGGTCGAAATTTGCACTTTAAGTTAAGTTGACATCTATTATAAGGAAATAAAACAATGCAAACAAAATTTATAGCTCTTCTTTTACTACTTACTCCCCTGCTTACGCCTGCCGCTCCTATACCAACAGGGAAATCTGATGGACTTATTTGTTCTTCATATATTGGTGGTAAAGTTAAGGCTTGCCCTGAAAATATTCACGACTATATCAATAACAATACTGGTATTCCTATTTACCATGCTTGCGACAATGGCGAAGCTTTATGTATTGGTGAAGATTATCCATACAATGACTTTCGTGAACTTAATACTATTTATGATATTGATAATAACCAAACAAAAAAAATACAAGTAACTATTACCCCAACGTTACTCGATTCTCTTGGCCGCAGCACCTTACAAAAGGGCCGAAAAATCATTTCTGAGATTGCTCCTACCCCACAAGAAAAACAGTTCACCAATGAATTATTCTTAGCAGTAAACTCTAAACAGAAACTAGCAAAACAATTAACACTTACTGTGCAAGGAAGTTATGCAACTGATGCCTCAGGAGTAACCACTGATATACTGACAAGTTCATTACTATCTTGCAAAACAGCACTCAACTACCTTAACAATGACGTTAATTGCATGGGTGATTTAAACAAAGATATTGATTTATCAGTTCAAGATAATGCGGTATTTAATTCCTTTATTTCAGCTTTACAAAAAGCCCAAGGGTTAATAAATGTTGTGACTGTTGGCAGCATTGATTATTCTGATTTACAAAAGTTGAATCAGTTTATTGTTATTTTGTATTACGATGACGGTTCTAAATTAGCTATTAATGTCGAGTTCAAAGAAGGGGCGATAGAAATTAAATTAAATAAAGACGCATCGCGTACATCTAAAGGGCTAACTTTTTTACAATTTATAGAAGGTAACACCAATAAAGCCACCTCATATGGTGAAGCAAAATCTATGGCTAATTCAAAGTATAATAGTGGTTTTGGCTGTGCACCAACGCGATTTGATAATGACGTCACCGCAAAATTAGTAAATACAATAATAATCAAAAAACCCGATGGAACGGAGCGTCATATAAATATTTATAAGCTAGTTAATGAATTTGTAGTATTTAATCAGTGCTAAGTATGAAACTTTGCAAGGCTGGACATAAACCTCCAGCCTTCATTTATTATTAATCTAGAACCTTAGCGTCGTTCGCTTTATTTAATAAACTACGGCTTTGGGTTAAAAAGTGCGCCGTTGAATCTGAGAAATAAGATTTTGCATCAGCAAAAGCATCAATTAATGCGGGCTTATCCCCTGCTTTTAGCTTTTCAAGCGTTTGCGAAAACAAAGACTGATACTGCGCCAATAAGCTTTCGACATTGTCAAACTGCGCTAACATAATATCGGTGTATAGCTCTGGCGATTGCGCAAATAAACGGCCAACCATCATTAGCTCTAATTGATAAATAGGTGATGAGCAACTTCTTAACTCGGCAAGTGTATGCCCCTGTTTTGCTAAAAACTGACCGTACACAAAGGTGGTTAAATGACGCATAACCTGAATAATTTGCATTGCTTCGTCATGCTTTTTGGCCTCAAGTTCAACCAACTGACAACCCCATATTTGTAGCTGTTTTAATAACCCTTGTGCCACCTCATGACTACGCCCTTCACACACCACCACGGTTTGTTTCACCCAATGGGAAATATCAGGTCCAAACATTGGATGTAAACCAACAACTGGCCCACTATGTACTTTTTTAAGCACAGCTAATGGTGCTTGTTTAACTGATGTAATATCAACCAGCAAACAATCATCATCAAGCTTTGGAAGCGTGTTAACAACTGTTTCAAGAGCATTTATTGGTACACTGATCATCACCAGTTTTGCACCTTTTAGAATATCCGCTGCCTGTGATTGCTGCGCTTTATCTAAAATTTTGACTTCGTAACCCGAACGCTGAAATTGTTTTGCAAATAACTGCCCCATTGCCCCTTCACCACCAACAATAACAATTGGCGATAATTGTGGGTCGGCACAGGCTAATTTGGCTTGTTGATTTTGATAAGCTTCACGCATCATGCGTCTGAGAATGTCTTCGACTAAATCAGGATTTACACCTTGATTAATAGCCTCTTGACGTCGTGCAGCTAATAAATCAGCTTCTCTATCGGGTGCATGTAATGGCGCGCCAGTTTGTTGTTTTATTGCGCCAATTTGTTGAGTAATACCATTGCGCTTTGCAAGTAAGGCAACCAGTTGCGCGTCGCATTCATCTATACTTGTTCTTAGCTGCACTAAATCACTTATCTCTGCCACGTTCTCATTCCATCCAAAAAAGCAAAATCGTAAATTAAAACTTACAAAAAAGTAAACTAATCAATACGATAAATACTAACAGGATACGTTAGGGGTTAAAAGGCAAATTATTGAAAAGATCACTATCAGTTGTTCAACTAAAACCAAGGTGGAAACGGTAGTAAGTAACCTAAACGCTAGATAATAAATCTATCTCAAGCAGCTATTTCAGCGCTAACTAAATTGAATTTACGTAGGGTCAGATTAAGTAGAGAATCTTAAAAAGTGGCTTAAGCCACTTCTATTAAGTAACCGGCGAGCGGTTAAGGAGAACTATTAGTATTCTAATGCCATAGCCGCAAGCGACATAACACTGTCGAATGATTCTGCGCCAGCGATAAATAGGCCATTATGGCAAAACATAGCATCATCGATACCGGTTACCGCTTGAAATTCATCATCCGATAATCCTGCCCATGGTGCAGGTAATGACTTTCTGTCTTCAAAAGAGCCTAATTCTGCAGGCACCGTTTGCACTATCCACTTGCCTGAATGAGATGGGTAAACGACAAATAATGCCTCATCAGATAAACTATGTACGGTTTTTTTCCACGGAGTATAGCGCTCTAATACGATTAATCGAGGATCATCAGCTTGTTTTATTGCTTGAGCAACAATCTTTTTAGCATTTAAACCACCTCGTGCAGAAGCTACAAAACGAATCAGTAAAGTGTGTGCAAATTCAACCGCTTGATCAAAAGCAGCATCAAAATCACTTTCCTCTTCCCATGTTGGATTAAACATAGAAATTGTTTGGCTTAAGCTAATGCCTGTAGCAACCCCTTCAACATGACCACAATCAATGGCATCAACAGTTGATACAAGCCCTGCATCCACCGCATTCGCCACATCTTGGTTATCATCACATATTGCTAAGCCATATTTCTTCCACACCAAGCCAAATGACGAAAAAGGAATACCATTTTCACGAGCACCAGCACCGCCACGCTGATGGTGATCAAATCGGTCAGTTTGTGGGTCATATTGACCACCAACATCAATAACCACATCGGCGTCATTAATAATCGAATTATCGCGTGTGCGGATCAGGGTAAAAGAAGGGAAAATAATTTTAAGTGCAGCGATACTAAAAACATCATCTGCGTGAAAATTGCCGTTGTGTGTAACTATCGTTTTATCATTCATTTTTGTACATCATTTTTGCAAGAAGTGAGAAGATAATGTGATTTGAAGTGAACCACACTTTAACGCATGCAGGTTAAGGTGTGTATTGGTTTTTAAATGTAGCGATATAAAAATTGCAATAGCATTAAAACCAAAACGGGTCGCAACCCAAAGGTTGCAACCCGTTTTTTTGCGTTGATAAACAGCGCGTATTAGTTAAGTTTTTCTCTAATACGTGCAGATTTACCAGAACGCTCACGTAGATAGTAAAGCTTAGCACGACGAACCGCACCGCGACGCTTAACTGTTACGCTATCAATAAGAGGGCTGTGCGTTTGGAATACACGCTCAACACCTTCACCGTTCGAGATTTTACGAACTGTGAATGCTGAGTGAAGACCACGATTACGCTTAGCGATTACAACACCTTCAAAGGCCTGTAGACGCTCTTTAGCACCTTCTTTTACTTTTACCTGTACAACTACTGTATCACCAGCGCCGAATGCAGGTACGTCTGTTTTAAGCTGCTCTTCTTCAAGCGCTTTAATAATATTTTGGTTTACTTTTGCCATTATGTTTCTCACTTTCCTAGGTGTAACTGTCTTCTAGCCACAAGCTTTTTGGTACTCTTGCTGAAATTTCGCGAGTAATACCGCTTGCTCCTCAGTCAGAGCTAGGTTATGCAACAAGTCAGGACGGCGAAGCCAAGTTCTACCTAATGACTGCATAAGCCGCCATTTTGCTATCTCTTGGTGGTTTCCGCTGAGTAATACAGCAGGCACCTGTTTGTCGTCCAATGTTTCTGGCCGTGTATAGTGAGGACAATCTAGCAAGCCATCCGAAAATGAATCTTGCTCTGCTGACTGGTTGTGTCCTAAAACCCCTGGCACTAATCGCGCTACTGCGTCAATTAATGTCATGGCAGGTAGTTCACCTCCACTCAAAATAAAATCACCAATTGACCATTCTTCGTCAACGTACGATTCTATTATTCTCTCGTCTATACCTTCATAGCGACCGGCAATTAAAATCAGTTTTTCAGAGTTTGCGAGTTCGCTAGCCCCTTGCTGATCTAATTTGCGCCCTTGTGGCGACATATAAATTACTTTTGCACCATCACCTGCAGCCTGTTTGGCTTCAAGAATGGCTTGTTTTAATGGTTCAACCATCATTAACATGCCTGGCCCGCCCCCGTAAGGACGATCATCTACGGTTCTATGCTTATCAGTTGCATAGTCACGTGGATTCCAGCTGTTAAAATCGATTAAGCCATTTTTAACAGCACGACCGGTTACACCTTGCGTTGTAATTGCATCAAACATATCCGGGAAAAGGCTGATAACCCCTACCCACAACGAACTTGTTTGATTCATTAAAAGCTTGGATCCCAATCTACAGTAATTTCTTTCGCATCATATTTAACTTCTTGAATAACTGAATCAGTTAAAAAAGGAATTAAACGTTCTGCTTGGCCAAATGCATCTTTACTGTTTGCTTTCACAACTAGTACATCATTTGAGCCTGTCTCCATAAGGTCATCAACAATGCCTAAGTTATAACCTTTATCAGTTACAACCGACATGCCGATGAGATCTCGCCAATAGAATTCACCTTGCGGTAATTCTGGTAGCTGCGCCGAATCAACAGAAATTTCTACATTGGTATAAGCCATTGCTTGGTCTCTGTCATTTACTTGCGCAAACTTAGCGATAAAGCCTTTGTTGTGGCGA
This sequence comes from Pseudoalteromonas sp. S4741, assembly GCF_005886135.1. Taxonomy (NCBI): domain Bacteria; kingdom Pseudomonadati; phylum Pseudomonadota; class Gammaproteobacteria; order Alteromonadales; family Pseudoalteromonadaceae; genus Pseudoalteromonas; species Pseudoalteromonas sp. S4741. Next base: position 24,573 of record NZ_PNCN01000067.1, read on the forward strand.
CGCCAGTCGACCACTTCTAAGGATTGCCATTTACCTTGCTGCCCTATCAACCACGGGCTGAAATCGAAGATCCCTTGGGGATCATCAGTAAATGAATGCACCTTAAGCCAGCCCTTTATACCATATGGGGCGCCGAGCTTTCCTACGACAATTATTGATGAGGTGTTCTCTTGACTCATGGTTACACTTACGCCTATTAAGCCGCTTTACGAGCGTCTTTAACTAATTTAGCTACACGATCTGAAAGACCTGCGCCTTGACCTAACCAGTGTTCAACACGTGGTAAATCTAAACGAAGTTTTTCTTCTTGACCTGAAGCAATTGGGTTAAAGAAACCTACTTTCTCGATGAAGCGACCGTCACGCGAGAAACGGCTATCCGCAACCACAATTTGATAGAAAGGGCGTTTTTTAGCGCCACCACGTTGCAAACGAATAGTTACCATACCGTCCTCTAAATAGATTGACTGTTTTCATTAATAAGATTTACTCCCCAGTATGGGGAGCCGGTGAATTGTACGAGTTTTTAGCAACAATGCAAGTAAGAAGTGATGCAAAAAGCCAGTTTAGTAGATTAAACCGTGATCCAAGATGAAAAAGTATATGAATAAGCTATTCTGTGCATAGTTTATCCAACAATAAAGAGGCATTTTGCCTCTTTATTGATTACTTTTTATCTCGTATTGGAGGTGTTGAAGGTTAAATTATTAAAATTTTGGACCACCGCCACCCATCATGCCAGGTGGTAACATCCCTTTCATGCCACGCATCATTTTTTGCATGCCACCTTTACCTTTCATCTTCTTCATCATTTTTTGCATTTGCGTAAATTGCTTAAGCAGTTTATTGATCTCTTGTACTTGAGTACCAGAGCCCGCAGCAATACGCTTTTTACGCGAACCTTTGATGATTTCTGGGCGTGCACGCTCTTTTTTGGTCATAGAGCTAATAATCGCTTCCATTTGAATAAAGGTTTTATCACCCATTTGCCCTTTAACCGCATCTGGGATGTTTTGCATGCCAGGCAGTTTATCGAGCATCGACATCATGCCACCCATGTTTTTCATTTGCTTTAGTTGATCAGCAAAGTCATCCAGCGTAAAGCCATCACCTTTAAATACTTTTTGTGCTACTTTTGCCGCTTGTTCTTTGTCTACTTTCATCTCGACTTCTTCGATTAATGAAAGTACATCACCCATGCCTAAAATACGTGAAGCAATTCGGTCTGGGTGGAAAGGCTCAAGGGCATCAGTACGCTCACCCACACCCATAAACTTAATTGGCTTACCAGTAATATGACGAATAGATAAAGCAGCACCACCTCGGGCATCACCATCTGTTTTAGTCAGTATCACACCGGTCAGCGGTAAAGCTTCGTCAAATGCTTTTGCTGTATTTGCCGCATCTTGACCTGTCATTGCATCAACAACGAATAGCGTTTCGATTGGATTAATTGCATGATGCAAGGCTTTAATTTCATCCATCATGTCGCTATCAACATGCAAACGACCCGCAGTATCGACTAATACAACATCAATAAATTTCTTTTTCGCATGAGAAATGGCGGCAGTTGCAATATCAACTGGTTTTTGCGAAATATCACTTGGGAAAAATTCTACATCAACTTCTGTTGCTAAGGTTTCTAATTGCTTAATTGCTGCTGGACGATACACATCGGCACTCACCACTAGCACAGACTTCTTCTTGCGCTCTTTTAAAAACTTAGCCAGCTTACCTACACTGGTGGTTTTACCCGCACCTTGAAGACCAGCCATCATCACTACCGCCGGTGGCTGTGCGTTAAGGCTTAGCTCTTCGTTAGCTTCACCCATGGCTTTTTCAAGTTCTTCACGAACAATTTTTATAAATACTTGGCCAGGGCTCAAGCTTTTGGTGACTTCAACACCAACCGCACGCTCTTTAACTTGCTTTACAAACTCGCGAACAACAGGCAACGCCACATCGGCTTCTAAAAATGCCATTCGCACTTCACGAAGTGTATCTTTAATGTTGTCTTCAGTTAAGCGACCACGGCCACTAATATTTTTTAGGGTTTTACCTAATCGTTCTTGGAGGTTCTCAAACATGTAACGGTTCCGAAAAGACGTTTATATCAACTCTATTAATAAGGTCGATGTTATTAAAATTCAATTGAGAATAGTATACCGTAAATGATGGCATACAATACAGTGCTGAAATGCGGCTTATTGAGTTTCTTTTTACAGGGTCTATGCATTTGCGTTGCTATAAAATACAATGCCCAGATAACGAACACGAATTATTTGACTTCAATTAAGTGGCCAAAGCAAAATGCTGATTATTAGTTTAACTATTATTGCCAGTTTATTTTATGTGTTAGCAACGTCTCACGTGCTTTCGCGATTGTTTCATCGTCAGGGACCAAGCCAAAAAATTACCATAATACTGAGCACTGTCGCTATTTTGGCGCATATGCTGCTTTTAGTAAACTCGGTGTTTAGAGTCGATGGCCAAGATTTAAGTATTGTTAATGTTGCATTACTGACTTGTTGGGTAATAGTGCTTTGTGTCACCACCGTCTCTTTAAAGTTCCCTGCAACACTGCTATTACCTGTTGTATACGGCTTTGCTGCCCTGTTAACTATTGCTAGCCTGTTTATTCCTCATCACGTTTTACTTCATAGCATTAATGTAGAGCTTGCGTTAGTTGCGCATATTTCACTGTCGTTATTAGCCTACTGCACCTTAATTATTGCCACCCTTTACGGCGTACAATTTTACTTTATTGATAAACGTTTGAAACGTAAAGATTTAGCAATAGTACATAGCCATTTACCGCCACTAATGGTGGTAGAGCGTCAACTTTATCAACTATTAAATTTAGGCACAGTATTATTAAGCGTGGCGCTGATTACAGGGTTTGTATTTCTTGATGGCATGTTTGCCAAAGAGTTTATTCATAAAACAATCTTATCTTTAGTTGCTTGGGCTATTTTTGCTACGATTGCCGTTGGCCATATAAAACGAGGTTGGCGAGGGAAAATGGTGGTAGTGAGTATTATGATGGCCGCATTTACACTCACACTCGCTTATTTTGGCAGCCGTTTTATACAAGAAGTGATTCTAAATAAGTTTTAACTTGACTCTGAAAGCTCACTCTAGCTTAATACGCATTGGTTTATAAAAAAAGGATCCATCGTTGGACGACATATCGACAAGTACGCTGTTTATCATTTTAGGTTTATTAGTACTTTTTTCTGCTTACTTCTCCGGGTCAGAAACCGGAATCATGTCAATCAACCGTATTCGTTTACGACACCTCGCTAAAGAGAATCATCGTGCTGCGAAACGCGTTAGTAAATTACTCAGTCGACCTGACAGGTTGATAGGTCTTATCCTCATTGGCAATAACCTTGTCAATATTGCGGCTGCCCAAGTTGCCACCATTATTGGTATTCGTTTGTATGGTGATTTAGGTATTGCTATAGCAACAGGTGCATTAACACTTGTGGTGCTGATTTTTGCTGAGGTAACGCCAAAAACACTGGCCGCCCTCTATCCTGAGCGAGTCGCTTTTCCAAGTTCGGTGATACTCAAAGGGTTACTAAAAATTCTCTTCCCATTTGTTGTCGTTGTTAACTGGATGACCAATGGTATATTGCGCTTATTTGGTATTAGCGCTGCACAAATAGATGAGCACAGCATGAGTAAAGAAGAATTAAAAACCGTGCTAAATGAATCGGGGGCGCTGATCCCCGCTCGTCATCAAAGTATGTTGACCTCTATTTTAGATTTAGAACAAGTTACCGTCGAAGATATTATGATCCCTCGCAATGAAATTGTGGCGATTGATATTAATGACGATTGGAAAATAATCAGTAAACAACTTACTCACGCTCAACATACTCGAGTGCTTTTATACCGCGACAATATTGATGATGCTGTTGGCTTTATTCACTCTCGTGATGCACTTCGCCTTTTAACTAAAGAGCAATTTGATAAGCCTTCGCTATTGCGTGCGGTACGTGAAATTTACTTTATCCCTGAGGGCACCTCGCTTAACACTCAGCTACTAAAATTTCAGTTATCAAAAGAACGAATTGGTATTGTTGTTGATGAATATGGCGACATTCAGGGCTTAGTCACTCTTGAAGATATTCTTGAAGAAGTTGTGGGTGATTTTACTACCACTCAAACTCGGACACCGAGTGAAGAAGTAACCACACAAAACGATGGCTCTTATATTGTCGACGGCGGTGCTAACGTTCGCGACTTAAATAAAGAAATGGGCTGGGAATTCCCATTAGACGGCCCTAAAACATTAAGTGGCTTGATTGTGGAGTACTTAGAAGATATCCCTGATGCTAATTTAAGTATTCGTATTGCAGGCTATCCGGTTGAAGTACTTGAGGTAAAAGAAAACATGATTAAACAAGTCAAAATTCAACCAAACAAACGTAAAAAATAAACCAATAAAAAAGGAGCCTACTGGCTCCTTTTTAATCTAATCTAAAAGAACAATCGCTCTAACCAACCTTTATCTAAATCATCTTCGCAGCGTCTTAGCTGTGCGCCATAACGGCTTGCCCGATGTTTTACTTTATTGGCAACGCTCATTAGCCATTTTTTCTTACGATAGGTGCCTCGTTTATAACCGCCCCATCCCTCATGATAATTTAAATACTGTGCGTAGGCGTCCCACTTAGACACACCATTAACTTTATGGGTTTTATAAACAAACCACGCCATAAAATCAATCGCATCTTCAAATTCGTCTCTGTCGGCGCCACTGTTACCTGTTTCACGAATATAATCAGACCAAGTAGGTGTTTTAGCTTGAGAATAGCCATAGGCATCGCTTGCACGACCAGTAGGAATTATCCATAAGAAGTATTCCATAGGCGGTGCTGCATCGTGGCGAAAAGAACTTTCTTGATACATCATGCTCATTAACACATGTTTTGGGGAGCCCCACTTTTCCTGCGCGTCTTTGGCATCAAAATACCAGTCAGATTTCTCTTCGAAAATTTTACAAATATCTTCTGGTTGCTTTGGGGGAGCTGTTGCACACCCAGCTATAGTGAGCAACAAAGATAAGGTAATAATATTTTTTTTCATTTTTTAAGATCTCACTGAACTTTTTAAAAAAGTGTGGGTCTGAATCTATGAATGCAGCAGTACAGCATTGTTTCATCCCTAAAGAATATTTACGCAGCTACTATGAGCTGCGTTTTTTTTGCCTGCTACTTACTTGGGTCTGTTGACCTTTCAAGGTTGAATTTTCAGTAGCTTGTTTGGTATTTAGGCAAGGCAGAGCCTATGTGGTGTGGTTATTCCCCATAAATAGGCGATAACGCAGCATCAATGCCAAACAGGCGCTGCCCGAAGGGTTCTGCCTAGGGGCGATTTACTCTTTGTTGCCTAC
>NZ_PNCN01000068.1:0-7747 GCF_005886135.1 Pseudoalteromonas sp. S4741
GGCTCTGCCTTGCCTAAATACCAAACAGACTGCTGCAAGTTTAACCTTGAAAGGTCAACAGACCCTAGAGACTATTAATCAACTTAAAGAGCAAGGCTGCAACTTACCCGTTGCATTTAATGCATCCTCTTATGATTTAGTTGAACCAAGCTACTTTGAACAAATAAAAACTAAAATTGAAGAATACAGTATTTTGCCTTCTATGCTTGAGCTAGAGGTGACAGAGACACAAGCTATAAGCAACTATAGTTTAATTAAAGAAGCGCTTGAGCGGTTCATTGCTTTGGGTATGAAAGTCAGTATTGATGACTTTGGTACAGGGTATTCGTCTTTGGCTCACATTAATGAAATACCGTCTACGTCGATAAAAATAGATCGCTACTTTGTTAGTGACCTTGAGTTTAATGACAATAATCAATACATGATTAAGATGATATTGTCTTTGGCAAAGCAATTTGACTTTTCGGTGATTGCTGAAGGCGTTGAGAATGAATTTGAGGCCCAGTGGTTACAACAGCAGGGGTGTGAAACGGCTCAAGGTTACTACTTTGCTAAGCCATTATTTTTTAAAGATTTAATAGTGTGGCTAAAACAGTTTGAAGTGAGTGCGAATGAATAGCCTTAACAGCTTGCCGGTCGGCTCAAAAAAAAGTGTGCTGATAAAGTCTTTGTTTAGTTTATTTATTACTTTATTTGTTGGCTGGCTTATTTATGAACAAGTATATCAAGAAAAAATAAACACCATAAAAACCAAACAAGATGAAAAGTTAGTACTTATAAGTAGTGATTTTTCCAGAGAGCTCAGCAGTATTAAAAAGCTCACGCTTATACTGGCACAGGGACCCGCATTAAAAAGTGATAAACAAGGCAAACCCTTTCAACAAGAACAAATCAGAGATGAGGTAAATAACTATTTTTTAAATTTCGCCGCTATCTCTAATAATATCTCGCAAATCCGCTGGCTTGATACTCAAGGTCAGGAGCAATACCGTATTAATGTAGTGAATGGTGCAGGCAAAATTGTAGCGCCCGATGGGTTGCAAAATAAGCAAAACCGTTACTACTTTCAAAAAGGGATGCAAATTAGTGCGCCTGATATTTTTGCTACAGAAATAGATTTAAACATAGAACGCAACAAAATTATAAAACCACACCAACCAACAATCCGTGTAACCTACCGTACTAGCGAAGAAAATTACTTTTTAGATGGCCTATTGGTGGTCAATTTTAACTTAGATTATCTATTTAATCAGATCAAAAGCTATAGCCAAGAAAGTACTCATATCAGCATTTTGAATCATGATGGTTTTTGGTTGTTAAATAAAGATTCTCGCTTAGAGTGGGGGTTTATGTATGGTAAGAATGAGCAAACGCTTGCCATTCAAGAACAACGGCTTTGGCAGCAAATTATTGATGGCAAAGTCGAGTATGGTTCGCATTTTTTTAATAATAGCCTTTATACATATCGACGTTTTTCTATTTTTTCGCTACGTGAAAACACAGAAAAGATCAGTAACACCGATAAAGAGTTAATTATTCTTATCAGTAGCCCCAATGAACTTCTATTAAGCGCGCAAAAAGTCGCATTAAAGCTAGCTCTTTTATGCAGCAGCGTACTCTGCTTAGTAAGTTTTGGCTTTATTTATCGTGAGTATAGGTTTCAAAACCAGTTATTAACTCTGTCGCATAAGTTGCATATAGAAAAAGTAGAGCTGGGCATTGTCAATCGAGAGCTTGACGAAACGATTAAACAACAACAAAAATTACAAGAGGGGTTAATTGAAGCGCAAAAATTATCTTCACTCGGGTTGTTAGTTGCTGGTGTTGCCCATGAGATGAATACCCCGATTGGAGGAGCCGTTATTTCGGTTTCTAATGCCGATATGGCATTGAATAAATTAAATGAAGCCATGAAGCAAGGGCTAACTAAATCAACCCTAGAAGACACAACTACACGCATTGGAGAGAACTTAGCACTGGCAAAAGTTAACTTAAATAAAACAGCGCTGTTGGTGAAAAGCTTTAAAAAAATGGCGATTGACCGCCATAATGATGAGTTTATTGCATGTGATATTGAAAAAATCATTCAAGAGTTATTATTGACATTAAACTCTAGGTTAAAAAGCTCGCCGATAAAAGTGAAAACTATTTTTTCATTTAATAAACAAGTGGTTAGTTTGCCGGGTATCATTTCTCAGGTTGTTGAAAACTTAGTGATCAATGCGCTAAATCACGCTTTTGATGAAAAGCAGGAGGGCGTAATTGAAATAAAAGTTGAACAAGCGACTAACAATAGGGTGAGGCTGAGCGTGTCAGATAATGGTAAAGGTATTAACGCTGAGATAAAGGCAGATATATTTGAACCCTTTTATACTACAGCTAGAGGTAAAGGTAACACGGGTTTAGGTCTATATATGGTTTATCAATGGGTAACTCAAGTTTTAAAAGGGGAGATTTCGTTGCAATCTGATCTAGGCGGTAATGAAGATTACAAAACACAATTTGTTATTTTACTGCCAGAGCTTGCCACAAAAACTCATTACAATTAATTGTTAGGAGCGTTATAAAGGCGTTGAAATTAACTGTTGTGACTCGGGGGTAACCACTAAATATGAACCTTGAGTATACCAATCGCCTAACACAGTGCGAGTTAGGGTTTGGTTATTAACTTCATAGGTATGTACATTAGGGCGGTGAGTATGGCCGTGGATCATATTAGCCACGTTATGTTTGGCGAAGGTTTCGAGTACTGCGCTTTGCACCACATCCAGTATTTCTATAGGTTTGTCTGCTTGGCTAAGTTTACTTTTTTCACGTGCATCACGCGCTATTTTTTTACGATACCACAATGGCATAGCAAGCATAAGTTTAGGCCACCACCAACCACGGCTCTTTCGACGAAACTTTTGGTACTCAACATCCTGGGTACACATTTCATCACCGTGCAAAATGACAGTAGGAGTGCCGTAGAGGTCGATCACTGTTTGCTCATTCAGTAAGGTCATTCCTGCCATATCGGCGTATTGTTCTCGCATGATAAAGTCGCGATTACCGTGTACAAAATAAATAGGAATACCTAAGTTATTAACTGCTTTTAGCTGTTCTGCCACTGCAGCTGAGAGTTCGCTAACATAATCGTCACCAACCCACACTTCAAAAAAATCACCTAAAATATATAGGGCGTCTACTTTTTGAGGAGTAATATGGGTGTGTAAAAATTTAAAAAATGCCGCTGTAATATCAGGGCGATTTTCACTCAAATGTAAATCGGCGATAAAGTAGGTTTGGCGAGTCATGGTGATTCCATTTAGATAAAAGCGGGTGAATACCCGCTTTATGTATTCTTTGAAGAATAAGGTGGTTTTAGCTGACAGTTACACTTTCAATTACCACATCTTCAAGTGGTACATCTTGGTGGAAGCCATTGCTACCTGTAGCAACACCTTTGATTTTATTTACTACGTCCATGCCTTCTACTACTTCAGCAAACACACAGTAACCCCAGCCCTGTGATGTTTCACTGCTGTGGTTTAAAAAGTCGTTGTTATTTACGTTAATGAAAAATTGCGCTGTAGCTGAGTGTGGATCAGGCGTGCGTGCCATTGCTAATGTACCTACTTTGTTAGATAGGCCGTTGTTCGCTTCATTTTCAATTGGGTCGTTTACTTCTTTTTGTTCCATACCCGGTGCAAAACCACCGCCTTGAACCATAAAACCATCAATTACACGATGAAAAATAGTGCCGTTATAAAAACCTGAGTTTGCATACTCTAAAAAGTTTTTTACTGTATTTGGAGCTTCGCTTTCGTGCATTTTAATGGTGATATCACCAAAATTTGTGTGTAGAACAACCATGAGATTTCCTATAGCTGGTTTGAATATTGACGCTATTTTATCGTAGTTGACCCAGATTAACAAAGAGCTTTGATAAACCGCTAGAGCCCATGCTTAGCAAGTGGTAACATAGCTTTTCTGTTAATCGTGAAGGAAAGCAACTAAATGGTACAAATATACAACACACTGACACGCCAAAAAGAAGAGTTTAAACCTATGGTCGATGGAAAAATCGACATGTATGTGTGTGGTATCACCATTTATGATTACTGTCACATTGGCCATGCACGCACATTTGTGGGTTTTGATGTAATTGTTCGCTACCTTCGCCACTTAGGTTACGATTTAAAGTATGTACGTAATATTACCGATGTTGACGATAAAATTATCAAGCGCGCAAATGAAAACGGTGAGGCGATTAACGACTTAACCGTGCGTATGACTAAAGCCATGCATGAAGACTTTGACAGTTTAAATATGCTACGTCCTGATATAGAGCCAACCGTAACCGGCCACATGGATGAAATTATTGCTATGGTAGAGCGTTTGATTGCCAAAGGCCACGCTTATGTTGCAGCCGATGGCGACGTTTTATTTGATGTTTCTACCTTTGAGCAATACGGAGCTCTTTCGCAACAAGATTTAACCATGTTGCAATCAGGTTCGCGTGTTGAAGTAGCACAAGATAAAGACGACCCACTTGACTTTGTTTTATGGAAAAAAGCTAAAGCAGGGGAGCCATCGTGGTCATCACCTTGGGGTGAGGGTCGCCCTGGTTGGCACATAGAATGTTCAGCGATGAGTTCAAAGCACTTAGGAGAGCATTTTGATATTCATGGTGGTGGTTCAGACTTACAGTTCCCACATCACGAAAACGAAATTGCGCAATCATGCTGTGCAAATAACGGCCAATACGTTAATACTTGGATCCACACCGGTATGGTACAAGTTAACAAAGAGAAGATGTCTAAATCGTTAGATAACTTTTTTACTGTCCGTGAAGTATTAAAACAATACGACGCTGAGTCGGTTCGATACTTTTTAATATCAGGCCATTACCGCAGCCAGCTTAATTACTCGCAAGAAAACTTAGACCAAGCACGTTCATCACTTGAGCGTATTTACACGGCATTACGTGGTGTTGAGCCAGTTGAATGTGAGCTTGAAGGTAATGAGTATGTGGCTAAGTTTAGAAAAGCTATGAATGATGACTTTAATTCGCCAGAAGCATTACCGGTTGTATTTGAAGTTGCTAAAGAGCTAAATCGAGTAAAAGACAGTGATAGCGAAAAAGCAGGACATTTAGCCTTTATTCTACGTAGCTTAGGTGAAATACTTGGTATTGCTCAACAAGCACCAGAGGCATTTTTACAAGGCAGTCAAAACGACGATGAAGTGGCTGAAATTGAGGCACTGATTGTAAAACGTAATGACGCACGTGCGAGTAAAAATTGGGCTGCAGCAGATGAAGCTCGCGATGCTTTAAATGCACTGGGTGTAATACTTGAAGATTCAGCGGGAAAAACAACGTGGCGTAAAGCATAGAGGTTATTAACCTTTGCGGATTTAGCCATAACGCGCGGATCACAAAAAAAAGGGTTGCCATAGGGTAACCCTTTTTTGGTTATATCAATTGCATTAAATTGATTATGTTTTTAATAAAATTGATATTCTTGACCTCAATTATGGTTGAGGTTTTAAACTCGCATTCATCAGTTTAAAAATGGAAAATTAATGAATATTTTACTTGCCATGATCCCTGCTTTTTTGTGGGGAACAACTTATGCGGTAACTAAATACGCAACCCCAGAGTGGCCGCCAATTTTATTAGGGGCCATACGTGCACTGCCTGCTGGTTTATTATTGTTGTTATTTAAACCTTCTTGGCCAACAGCAAAGCAATGGCCTGGTATCTTTTTAATCGGCACGATTAATATTGCGCTATTTTTTAGTTTTATTTTTGTAATGGCAATTAACCTACCTGCAGCTATTGCAGGCGTGGGTATGGTGTCTGTACCGGTAGTGGCATTATTGTATGCCTGGCTTGTTAAACGGCAACGGCCTGCGTTAGTGCAAGGTTTTTGTGCCCTTGCTTTAGTGGTTTTAGCATGGCGCTTATTTGATCCACAGCATGTAGCACTTAATATATTGGGAGTAGTGGCACTGATAGGGGCGCTATTAACTATTGTTATAGGCAGTACGCTGGTAAAAAAAGTAACCGCTAAAGTTCACTGGTGGACGGTACTTACCTGGCAGTTAATCATTGGCGGTAGCTTGTTAGCAATTGCCGCTATGGTTCAAGCTTTTTATTTTGCTCCACAGCAGTATCAATTTTTAACTGCATCAATAACTAGCACCCAATGGCTGGCGTTATTTTGGCTGGTGGTACCTAACACTGCTTTGGCTTACATCCTATATGTTTGGTTATTAGGACGAATGTCAGTAGTTGAATTTACTTTTGGCACTATAGCCAACCCAATTGCCGGTATTTTATGTGCAGGAATATTAATTAACGAGCAGTATGCAAATTGGCAATACGCGATTATGTTATTAATGATTGTGTTTTCGGTTTTGCCACAAGGCTTGGACTTAATAAAACGTAGAATGATGATACAAAAAGCCCGCAATTAAGCGGGCTCTTCATTGCTTTGTTTTTGCTTATTAGCTGTGATATTTCTCACACGCTTCTAATGTATTTTCAATTAAGCTGGCAACTGTCATCGGGCCTACACCGCCTGGTACAGGAGTAATAAAGTCAGCTTTTTGTTCTGCAACGGCGTACTCAACGTCACCCACTAATTTACCGCTGTCCAAACGGTTAATACCCACATCAATAACAATCGCACCGTCTTTTATCCAATCGCCAGGAATAAACTCTGGTTTGCCTACGGCAACAACCAGTAAATCAGCACGGCGAACATGGGTTTCTAAATCTTGGGTAAACTTATGACAAACAGTAGTAGTACAGCCAGCTAACAACAGTTCAAGTGACATAGGACGACCTACAATATTTGAGGCGCCCACAACCACTGCGTGCATGCCTTTGTAACGCACGCCAGTTGAATCTAATAAGGTGATAATACCTTTAGGTGTACATGGGCGAAGGGCTGGCATACGCTGCGCCAAACGACCAATGTTATAAGGATGAAAGCCATCAACATCTTTATGCGGGGTAATACGCTCAAGAATTTTTTCCGCGTCTAAGCTTGCAGGTAAAGGAAGTTGCACTAAAATACCGTCAACCTCGCCATCAACATTCAATTCATCAATTAATGCTAATAGTGCTTGCTCTGTTGTGTCTGCGGGTAAATCAAATGATTTAGAAATAAAACCAACCTCTTCACAGGCTTTACGTTTTGAACCAACGTAAACTTGGCTTGCTGGGTCTTGTCCAACCAGCACCACAGCTAATCCTGGGGCTCTTAGGTTTTGTGCAACACGTTCTGAAACTCGTTCAGCCACTGCGCTACGTACTTGTTTTGCTACTGCTTTACCATCAATGATGTTTGCCGTCATGGGTGACCTTTAATTAGGTTAATTAACTTGATACCGATACATTTAAAAAACGAATGCATATATAGGGGTTAAAATGCCGATAAAGAAAAACACCTTTACCTTACTCATTTTTTAATATGGCGACTATTTTCGCAGAAAAGCGGTTGAGCGCCAAGTTGCTTTTAAATTATAAGCCCCCGAATTATAAAAAAGAGTTTAAAATTTATCCCTGTATCGTAATATTTGAGCATTATGAACTAAAAATGAGCAATTGATTTGTTTTCTTAAAAAAACGTTTGACCTAACCCGGTCAAATCACTATTATGCACCCCGTTGTCAACGAGGTCACTCGCAGACAATAGTAAGTATCGGCGATTAGCGCAGTTTGGTAGCGCACTTGGTTTGGGTCCAAGGGGTC
>NZ_PNCN01000069.1:0-564 GCF_005886135.1 Pseudoalteromonas sp. S4741
TTAATTTAAGCTATTTGATAGAGGTTTCTTTTCGGCTGAACTATTTACGAGCTGGCAAGGCGTTAGCGAAAATCATCATTGGCTTACACCCATCAAAAGCAAAATGCGCTATGAAATAACGGAGTCATTTAGCGATTACGACCACTTAATAACAATGCCTATTTCACCACAAGCTAAGAAATCAGCCCCTTACCTAGGTGATACATGGCAAGCAAGGCTTATTCAAATTCCGACACCTAAAGGGGAAATAAAAGGGTTCATCACCTCATGCGTCTGTCCAGAAAAGTACCCGCTGAAAGCGCTACTCGATGTGTATTGGCAACGATGGGAAATAGAGCGAGGCTATGGTGAGCTCAAGCAATATCAACTATCAAATAAACCAGCATTACGGAGCCTGAAACAGGAAGGTATTTATCAAGAGCTCTGGGGTATTCTGACATCATATAATATCGTGAGACTAGAAATGGCAGAGATGGCTAAAGCCCATAAAGTTGAGCCATTACGCATCAGTTTTATTAACGCATTATATCTCATACAAGACGAGTTTTTAACCTGATCATATCG
>NZ_PNCN01000007.1:0-35118 GCF_005886135.1 Pseudoalteromonas sp. S4741
ATGATAGTGTAGCATTTGCTATGTGAAAGTAGGACATTACCAGGCTCCAAATTGAGAAAGCCCGACTAGCAATAGTCGGGTTTTTTTACGTCTGCAAGAAAGTAAAAACGCAGGTGAAAGGTAAAAGGCATCAGGTAAAAGTAAAAGAATCAGCGCCTAAAGACTACTCTAACGCTGTGGACGACACTACGATACCTTGCAATAGAAGGCCTGAGAATAAAGGCATTATGTAAATATATTCGTTTGGGGTAATACCAATCCGCAATAATACTCAATCATTTTGCGGGGCTAAACGTGTCGCTATCTGTGTTAAAAAATTCTCATTTAGAGCAACTAAATAGCGAATTTTTTGCCTAGCTATTACCCCGTTTTTCCTGCCTCAAATTAGACCGCTTAATTAAGCGAATTGGTATAAGCTTGGATGATGAAGTGAAAAGTAAAGTTTAAAAACCGACTATGCTTGTGCGTAGTTTGATTTATTACCTAACCAGCGGTGAATAAGTGGGTCTATATGCTGAGGATATTGCTTAAGCATTTGTTGTGCGATGGGCCTTACTTGATTGAGTGTTTGTTTATCGCGTGTTAAATCAGCGATTTTGAATTCGGCTAAACCGGTTTGTTTAGTTCCAAGTACTTCACCTGGGCCGCGTATTTCTAAATCACGTTCTGCTATAACAAAGCCATCGTTACTGTCGCGCAGTACTCCTAATCGCTTTTGTGCAGTATGAGAAAGTGGTGCATGGTATAAAAGAACGCAATGCGATGCGGTTGCTCCACGTCCTACACGGCCTCGTAATTGGTGAAGCTGTGCTAAACCTAAGCGCTCTGGGTTTTCAATGATAATTAGGCTCGCATTGGGGACATCAACACCGACCTCTATTACGGTTGTTGCGACAAGTACATGAATGTTCCCCGTTTTAAACTCACTCATAATGGCTTGCTTTTCAGTTGCTTTCATTCTCCCATGGACTAAACCAATATTAAGTTCAGGTAAGGCTTCTTTTAATTGTAAAGCGCTGTCTTCAGCTGCTTGGCATTGTAATACTTCAGACTCGTCTATAAGAGTACATACCCAGTAAACTTGTCGACCTTGTTCATTACAGGCAAGTTTCACTCGACTAATGATGTCATCTCTGCGGGTATCAGGGATGGCAACAGTGGTAATAGGAGTTCGCCCTGGTGGTAATTCGTCGATCACTGAGGTTTCTAAATCTGCATAAGCAGTCATCGCGAGCGTACGTGGTATAGGTGTTGCTGTCATTACTAGTTGATGTGGGTAACAATCACCAAAGCGCCCTTTTTCACGCAGTGATAAACGTTGATGAACCCCAAAGCGATGTTGCTCATCAATAATGATAAGTACGAGATTGTTAAATTTTACTTCATCTTGAAATAAAGCATGGGTACCCACAATCATCTGCGCTTCACCGGAGGCGATCATAGCAAGGGTATTAACTCGCTCTTTTCCTTTTGTTTTACCGCCTAGCCAAGCAACCGTTATTCCAAGGCTTTCAAACCAGTTGGAAAAGTTGATTCCGTGTTGCTCTGATAATATCTCTGTTGGCGCCATTAATGCGACCTGATAGCCTTGTGCTATCGCAGTTAAAGCGCTCAGGGCTGCGACTAATGTTTTACCAGAGCCTACATCCCCTTGGACAAGTCGCATCATAGGGTAAGCGTGTTGCATGTCTGTTTTAATTTCTGATACTACACGGCTTTGTGCATTGGTTGGCGCAAAGGGTAATTGTGCTAGAAATTGTGCTTCTAATGGATTAGTGGGCTCAAGGGCAATAGCTTTAACTTGTTGTCCTTGCTCTCTTACTTTTAAGAGGCTGAGATTTTGAGCCAACAACTCTTCAAAAACGAGCCGTTGTTGTGCTGGGTGAGTCCCTTGTTCAAGTGCAATGATATCAACGTCATTAGGGGGGCGATGCAATAGTAATAACGCATCACTTAACGGTAGTTGCGATGGTTGCCATTGTTGAGGTAGTAGCTCTTCTACTGCGTATTTTTGAAGCAATTCTATTGCCTGTTCACTCAACGCCCTGATAGAGAGTTGCTTTAACCCCTCGGTTGTTGAATAGACTGGCGTAAGTGTTGATGATGTTGGTTGCTGTTCAAAAGTGTCGCTAATACTGTATTCAGGATGACTCATTTCAAAGCCAACACGTCCGCGACGTATTTCGCCAAAACAGCGAATTATTTTACCCGCGCTAAATGCGTTTTTTTGTGCTGCGGTAAAATTAAAAAATCGTAGAGTTAACCTACCTGTTCCATCATTTATTTGGCAAACTAGCATACGCCTTTTACCAAAGGTAATTTGGCTTGTTTCAATGGTTGCTTGAACCGTTACATGGCTATGTGCGGTAAGCTCACTAATAGCATAAATACGCGTTCTGTCTTCATACCTTAGCGGTAAATGAAAAAGCATATCTTGCACTGTGGTAATGCCTAGCTTTAAAAGTCGTTCAGCCATTTTAGGGCCTACGCCTTTAAGTTCTGTGATTGGGTATTGGCTTAAGCTAGGTTTAGACAAAGTAGGCTCAATTATTGTTATTTAGTGAGTTAAGTGTACTTATACACTGTATATGCATCAAGTATGTTTTAATGTCTGCCAAAATTGTTCATCCGCAACGATTTCGCCATGCTCATCAAGTGCGGGATAAGGTAAGTTCTTTTGCTTACACTGCCTTGCAATAATTGGGTGGCAGCCTTCAAAATACATTGGGTGTTTTATTTCTTCACTCAGCATATTTCTATTATATAACCCAGCTAACTCACGTTGACGTTGTGCTTCGAATAAGATTAATGCTGCTGCAACGGATACATTTAACGATTGCACCATGCCTTGCATTGGAATAATGATGTTTTGATCTGCATATTCGAGCGCTTTTTCTGAGATCCCCGTTTTTTCTTGGCCGACAATAATTGCAGTGGGTTTAGTGTAATCAATTTCTCTAAAATCGACGGCATCTTCACTTAAATGAGTTGCCAAAATTTGTACATCGGGGTTATGAGCACGGATACTGGCTGCGGCATCATCTATGTTCCTGTGAAGGTGTGTGTTTAACCAGTTCTTACTGCCACCTGAGGTATTATTGGTTAGCCACTTTTGCTTTTCTGGCCAGACTGCATGCACATGATGGCAACCAACAGCATCGGCCGTTCTGACTATGGCAGATAAGTTATGGTGTTTATGTACGTCTTCTAAACACACGGTAAGATCGGTTTGACGACGTGAAAGTACACTTTCAATTCTTTGATAACGAGTTTGCTGCATGGGGGTCCTCTTTTTCGGCAGATTATACGAGATTTTTCACCTTAAGGCACCACTGTTCGGCTAATCGGGTTTTGTAATGAGATCAGGGTTTCGGTTGACTGAATAGCTTCTATTGCTTGTATTTTATTGATCAATACATCTTGTAGATGATCGATCGAGCGAGTCATTACTTTAATAAAAATACTGTAATTACCGGTGGTGTAATATGCTTCAACAACCTCTTCTAATGATTCAAGCTTAATCAGAGTTTGTGGGTAGTCTCTGGCATTATTTAAATTAATGCCGATAAAACAACATACATCGTAGCCAAGCTGTTTGGTACTAATGGTTAATTGGGTACCTGTAATGATCCCCGCTTGTTTCATTTTTTCAATCCGCACATGAATTGTTCCTGCACTGACACCGAAACGCTTTGCTAATTCAGCATAGGGTGTACGTGCATTATCCATTAATGCATGCAGAATCTGTTTGTCTAGATTATCGATTTGATAATTTTCCATAGGTTTAGCTGCTTTGTATTATTGTATTTGTTGTTTTTATACCATTTTTTTAATGGTTTTAATATCTTAAAGCTATTTTTGTTATGGGTTATTGAATTAAACCATTTAATTGTTACGATAACCATATTGAAGCGCTACTAAGCGCTGAGTCGCCAATACAATAACTGGGAATGAGGCCAATTATTATGAGTTCACACTATGTGCAGCAGCAGCAGCAAATAAGTAAAGTTAAACAGTTTTTTTCACAGCAATTAGAGCAAAAATTAGGCTTGATTGAGGTGCAGGCACCTATTTTAGCTAAGGTAGGTGACGGTACTCAGGATAACTTAAGTGGACACGAGAACGCTGTTGCGGTGAATGTTAAAGCCATTACAGATAGCCGTTACGAAGTTGTGCATTCGTTAGCAAAGTGGAAACGAAAAACCTTGGGTGAGTATGGTTTCTCTAAAGGTGAAGGAATTTACACACAAATGAAAGCGTTGCGACCTGATGAAGATTCACTAAGCCCAATCCATTCTGTGTATGTTGATCAGTGGGACTGGGAACAAGTTATTTGTGAAAGTACGCAGCGTTGTTTATCTACTTTGAAGCAAACGGTTGAAACTATTTACCAAGGTATTAAAGCCACTGAGAAATATGTTAGTGACAGCTTTGGTTTAACACCATTTTTACCTACAGAGATTGCTTTTGTACATAGTGAAGCATTACGTAAAATGTACCCAGATTTCACAGCCAAGCAGCGAGAAAAGGCGATTACTCAAGAATATGGCGCTGTATTTTTAATTGGTATTGGGGGAGCATTGAGTGATGGCAAAATTCATGATGTGAGAGCGCCAGATTACGACGATTGGTCAACCCCGACATGCGAGCAGTACATGGGATTAAATGGTGATATTTTAGTATGGAACCCAGTGCTTGAAGACGCTTTCGAAATCTCATCGATGGGAATTCGTGTAAGCCCTGAAGTATTGCAAACTCAATTAAGTATTACGGGAGATGAAGACCGTTTAGAGTTTGACTGGCATAAGGCATTACTAGAAAGTAAGCTTCCACAGACAATTGGCGGTGGTATTGGTCAATCTCGTTTAGCGATGCTGTTATTACAAAAACAACATATAGGGCAAGTGCAGGTAGGTGTGTGGCCAGCGCAAACCTATACAAGTGTAGACGGTTTACTATAAAAAGTTGGGGCTGTTACTAACAGCCCCTTATTATTAAGTTTTAAATTCAATTTCTATTTTGTTATTTTCTAACTTAACACTACTCGGTGGGAAGTTACGGGTCGTTTTAAGCAGTTTATTGAAGATATGGATCTCTACACCCGAATGTAAAACGCCATTCACAGTTAACATGGCTTCATCGAGTAACGTATTCAGTTTTTGCTCTAAACCTGCTACTTGCTTTTCTAATTGTGCTGCTTGCTGACTAAGGTGTAGCTGCGTGGTGCCAATTTTATTTATGAGTTCATTTTTTTTATCTGCATCTTTAATTAAATCTGCTTTTTCTAAAGCCGCTTGTAAACTATCAACTTGTTCATTTGTTGCTGTTAGTTCACTAAAAGATTTATCAATCTCTTTAGTCATTTCATTGGCTGAAGCCGCTAAATTAATTACCATTTTAGCGCCAGATTCATTACCTATCTCGCCGGCAATCAGTTTAGTGGCATCTAGAATTTCACCCCCAAATAGCTTTCCTTTAGACAACTCGGATTGACCAATTTGTATTGTACTCTTTGCTTTCATTGAGCTGTGGCTAGCTTGACGGTCAAGCAGAATGTTTTTAGCTTCAATGTAACAATATTGAGAGTGTGAGGCATGGACATCGCCTGCGCATATTATTTTACAAGACAGTGATTTATCTTCAGGCTTTTGATGGCCAATTACCCCTTGTTTTACAGTTATATCGCCTCCTGCGGTTAATTCGCCAGATTCAACCGTACCAAAAACGGTAATGTCGCCCGTTGCATTAATACGCATACCTGGCTCTACATTTTTACTCACTATCACACTGCCTTCAAAGTCGATATGCCCTGTTTTTACCGACACATCGTTGACAGTAAAAATATCGTCAACACGCATGCCATTATTTATTTCAACCGGCACGCCAGCAATCGTAGAGAGTAATTCCATCGGATTATTTTTTGAGATTTCAGTGCCCTCACCTGCAATTAGAGTATGAACCTGTCCGGGTTTTGCAGGTAATACATCGCCTAACACGGTAAACCCTTCTTGGCCTGGTGTAGCGGGTTGTTGCTGTATTAGTAACTCACCTGGTTTTACACTTGCTAACTTACCAAAGTCGCGCATATCTACACTGCCATCTTCTTTTAATTTAGGGGCTTTGAGACGATCTTTAAGTGTTTGAACCATTGCGTTAAATTTAGTTGGTTTACCGTCTATAGGTAAGCGCCCTTTGGCGAGTGGACCACTGACTATGGAGCCAGATGGGAGTTCAGATTGCTTTTGTAAAAGTTGCTCTAAAAATGCTTGCTTATAACCTCTCGCAACGTGCGCTTTAACTAATTCTTTTTTAGCTTCATCAAAACTCAGTGTTGCTCCCCCTTTAGCAAGAGTGAGCGTGCCTGTGGCTAGCATTTTATCATCACTTATCTTCACGCTTAAGGTGGCATCATGACGTGTTGCAACAACTAATATACGTTCAGGTGTTGCACTGCTGAAATAGTTATTTATGGCGTTATGATTGATTTCACACTCGCTGTAAGGCGATTGTTCAATTGCTTCAATGATAAAAGCAGCACTGGCGGGTGCAGATTTACTCGTATCGAGCAATACATTGCCATTTTTAGCAAGCTTAAACACAAGTCATCCTTTTCTACTACTAAAGTAAGGTTTAATTAAATAATGTGATTACAGAGTGCTAGAATTTTAGTTTTGAGTCAAGAATTCATCAAAGTGTAGTTACAGATTGGAATATAAGCTATGAGCGGCGCTCATAGCTTATAGAGGTTAGTTTGTTGAAGGAAGTTCCATAATACCGTCTATTTCTACTTGTACACCTTTAGGTAGTGCACGAACGCCAATAGCAGCGCGAGCAGGATAAGGCTGTTTAAAATATTGGCTCATTACTTCGTTAACAATGGCAAAATTTGAAAGATCAGTAAGGTAAATATTTACTTTTACTAAATCTTGAATGGTGCCGCCAGCTTCTTCACAAACCGCACAAATATTTTTAAATACTTGGTGTGTTTGCTCGCTAAAGTCTTCAGATATAACGTCCATTGTTTCAGGGACAAGTGGAATTTGGCCAGATAAATAAACCGCTGTACCCACTTTCACTGCTTGGCTGTATGTGCCAATCGCTGCAGGTGCTTTATCCGTTGATATAAATGCTTTATTCATGATGTTCCTATTTTATTTTTTACGATAGACTTTTTGTACATCCGGCATCACACGTATACGACGCATGATATTAGCGACGTGGATACGGTTTTTAACTGTTATCCCTAAGTCTATCACGTATAAATTACTTTCTTTTTCATCGGTAGCTATTTCTACAATATTGGCCTGTGTCGTTGCGACCACATTGGTTAATTTAGCCAGCGCACCTTGGTGGTTAATAATTTCTACCCGTAAAGCCGCAATGTATTCTTTTTCTGGATTATCATCCCATTTTACGACAAGGTATTTCGAACGATCATTTTCCCAGCCACGAATGTTCTTACACTCTTGGCGATGAACCGTTAAACCTTTACCCTGGCTGACATGGGCTGTAATAGCGTCTCCAGGCACTGGACGACAACATTTAGAATAATTAACTAACATACCTTCAGTGCCAATAATGGTTGCTTTTGCACGTTTAGCAATATCGTTTAAGTCATCGTTATCGTTTTGTAATAAGCGTTTGGCAATCAGCATGCTCATTAAATTACCTGAGCCAATTTCTACAAGTAGCTCTAAGGTTGAAGAGAGTTCATGCTCCTCAAGCACTCGCGTAATATTTTCAGCTGGCAGGTTATCAAACTTGTTCTCACCTAGGGCTGAATCAAGTAAGCGACGACCTAATAATAATGCTTCTTCATGCTGTTGGCTTTTAAGGTAGTTACGTACGCCCAGTCGCGCTTTACCAGTAACAATAAAGTTAAGCCATGTTGCGTTAGGATGAGCGCCTGAGCTAGTAATAATTTCTATTGTTTGCCCAGTATCAATGGCTTTACTTAAAGGGTAAGGCTTACGATTAACGCGTGCGCCTACACAAGTATTGCCAACATCAGTATGAACGGCATAAGCAAAATCGACCGCAGTCGCGCCCATTGGCAGTTCAACGATGCGACCATCAGGAGTAAACACGTAAATTTCTTCAGGGAAGAGTTCGGTTTTAACGTTTTCAACAAACTCAAATGATGATCCCGCACTTTGCTGTAACTCTAGTAAGCTTTGCATCCATTGGCGAGCACGCTGCTGCGCAGTGTGGCCCGCATTGTCGCCAGACTTTTTATACATCCAGTGAGCCGCGACTCCTTTGTCTGCCATGTGATCCATATCGTGAGTACGGATTTGAATTTCAACAGGAATACCATGCGGGCCAACCAAAGAAGTATGAAGTGATTGATAGCCATTAGTTTTTGGTACAGCAATATAATCTTTAAAGCGGGTTTCAATTGGCTTATATAAGTTATGAGCTACACCAAGTACGCGATAACAGGTGTCCATAGAATCCACCGCAATACGAAAAGCGTAAATATCCATGACTTCGTTAAACAGTAACTCTTTATTAAGCATTTTTTTATAAATACTGTATAGATGCTTTTCACGGCCTGATACGGTGGCCTTTATGCCTGACTCTTCAAGGCGTGCTTCAATTTCTGTTTGAATATTTGAAATAACTTCTTTACGATTTCCACGCGCTTTAGCCACTTGCGATTTAAGTGCACGATGACGCATTGGATACAGCGCTTGAAAACCTAAGTCTTCTAGCTCATTTTTTATATCGTGAATACCTAAACGATTAGCAATCGGCGCATAAATTTCTAGAGTTTCGCGAGCAATACGGCGACGTTTATCAGGGCGAAGTGCGCCTAATGTTCGCATGTTATGCGTTCTATCAGCCAACTTGATTAAAATAACCCGAATATCTTGGGTCATTGCCATAATCATTTTTCGATAGTTTTCAGCTTGAAACTCTTTTTTATCTTTAAAGCTTAACTTATCAAGCTTGCTCACACCTTCAACGAGTTCAGCCACCGTTTCACCAAATATTTCAGCTAAATCCTGTTGGCTAAAATCAGTATCTTCAATCACATCGTGCATCAATGCTGCCATGAGCGTTTCATGGTCAAGGTGCATGCTAGCTAATATTTGAGTGACTTCAACGGGGTGAGTAATATAAGGTTCGCCACTTGAGCGAGTTTGACCTTCATGGGCCTCTCGGGCTACCACATAAGCTTTTTGAACTAGCTCAACATCGTCTGCTGGCAAGTATTTTGAGATTTTCTTTTTAAGACCTTCAAAAAGATACATTCACACTCCAATGTTCTCGTGAAGCAAATAAGTTAGGATAAGTTACGAATATACGATGAAAACAAAGGATTGCCAACGGCTATAGTTGAAATACTATGCCGTTAGCTAAATCAAACCGGGCGGTTGATTATTGGTTGCCACCAACAATGGCAGCAACAGCAGCTAGTTCTGCCGCTTCTTGGTGTTGTTGTTCTTCACGGTCAATAACATCCATTGAAGAATTATCAACTAAACCAAGTTCGATTTCACGTAAAGCAACAACTGTTGGCTTATCGTTCTCAGGATCTACCAGTGGATCTTTACCACCAACAGCAATTTGGCGGGCACGACGGGCCGCAACTAAAATTAAGTCAAAACGATTACCAATTGCATCTACTGCATCTTCAACTGTTACGCGAGCCATCTTAGCACTCCAAAATAATTTAAAAGCAAAGGCGTAGTTTACTGCACGCAGTAAGTTTCGCCAATAGCTCGTGGTTAATTTTTATTTATTTTAAGATTTAAATGATTAACTACTCGTCATTTAAATCACGATAGTAGCTCATCAATTAAAGCCTGATTGCGAGTTGTTTGTGCTTTTAATGTTAACCGCTGTGTAATAACGATAGTCTCTAAATCGCGTAGAGCCGTATCAAAATCATCATTAACCACTACGTAGTCATATTCGTTGTAATGCGAAGTTTCTGACTGAGCTTGCGCCATTCGCCCTGCAATAATTTCAGCAGAGTCTTGACCGCGATTATTTAAACGTTGCTCTAGCTCTTGTTTTGATGGCGGTAAAATAAAGATGGTTTTTACATCATCTACTAGTTCTCGTACTTGGCGGGCACCTTGCCAGTCAATATCTAAAAATACATCAATACCTGCCATCAGTTGCTCTTCAATCGCTTGCTTAGACGTACCATAGTAGTTGTTAAAGACGTGTGCCCATTCAAAAAAATCATTTTTGGCAATGAGCGCTTTAAACTCATCAACAGATACAAAATGGTAATGTTCTGCATTGTTTTCACCAGGGCGCGGAGCGCGAGTGGTGTGCGATACCGATACCTTCATATCTGCATGCTTTTTAAGTAGTGCATTTATTAAGCTAGATTTACCTGCCCCAGAAGGTGCCGACAAAATGAATAAGTTTCCGCGAGAGTGTGACATGATTATCTCTATTTTAAATAAAATAAGTTTAAGTTATAAATAACTCAAGCCTTTGCTCACTTCATTGTACTTTATTTCGTTAATTCTACTCAAGTGAGTGACAAAGCATGGTTAGTTGAAATTTACATTTAAGAGATTACAAGCACTACCGAGAAGATACAGCAAATTATTTGCAGCGCAGATCAAAAACGTGCCTTTATTATCAAAATATAGGTGGTGAACAGCACTTAATTTTTTTACAGGTGATTAGTTAGCAGGGCTTTTATTAAATAGCGTTTTTATTGGTTAGGCTAAAAGGAAGAGATTTATAAAATTAAATGCTAAGTATATGTTTATAATATATTTATAGCAGAGTTATGGCGCACTTTTACAAATTGCTCTTACTTAATTAGGTTCAATATTTAGAGCAAGGTTGATAGTGCAGAACTAACTTTTAGGTAAATTTAATACTACTTTTGGTGGGATAAAAACTTAAACCAGTGTACTAGTGCTTTTTGTGTGTCGTTGTACTGATGCAGAACAACGACACAGTGCATTATTTAAGCAACTACAAACTTGCCTTGCATAATTGCCCAGTGACCAGGGAAGCTACAGAAGAACGTGTAGTCTCCCCCTTTTTGCAAACCATTCGCTGAGAAAGAAACAGTGGTGCTTTCACCGCCACCAATTATTTTTGTCGCAGCAATTACTTTAGCGCGATCAGTTGGTAAATATTCATTTTCTAATCCAGCAGCTCCGCCCGCATTGGCAACACTTTGTAAATCGGCAGTTTTAGTTAAAACCCAGTTATGTCCCATGATGTTTTTGGCTAGTTTACCGACATGATTAAGCGTTAAGTTGACTTCAGTACAATCAGCACTAATAGTCATCTCTTTTTTGTCAAATGACATCATATCAGTACTGTTGATCTCAATATCACATGTTTTGGCAAATACAGTTGACGAGAAACTTAGAGTAAAAAACACAGCAGCTAAACGCATTACGAATTTCATAAAATCACCTTTGATTAGATATAGTTAAGTATTTTAAATTTTATACAATCTACAATTTTTCTTATAAATTGATAAAAAATTATTAGAACTCAGTTATTAAAAATTTTAACGTGTATTGTTACTTTTTACTTGCATAATAGGCGGCAAGATCAGCTATGTCTTGGTCGCTTAAATTCATCGCTTGAGGCGTCATCATTGCAGTGACACCACCGGTTCTTTCTCCTGCTCTGTAAGCTTTTAGAGCACTTTCTATGTATTCTGGCCATTGCCCTGCCAAATTGGGATACATACTTACTGCCGATTTTCCGTTAACACCGTGGCATGCACCACATACAGCCGCCTTTTGAGCGCCTACCTCAGCATTACCTTGGATTTCTTGGGCCATGGTTGTTGGCACACTAAGCCCAAAAAAGACTAATACTCCTAACTGTTTCAGCACTTTATTCATCATCGTTTCCTTTGTCATGAGTTTGATATTTAATTAAAAACATTACCCTCTATAATTGTGAGGGAATTTAATTCTTAATTCGCTTTTAATCAAACACATTTAACCTAAAAAAATCGAACTCTTGATTTGTATCAATAAAAGCTATTTTCGATGATGAATCTTGTAGTTTAAGACGGTTTCCCTTGCTAATCTCTCGCTAAATTAACATACAAAACTAATCTGAGGTGGTTTGTGTTTAAAAGCACAATCGGCAGTATCACTCGTTTATCTGCATAGCCTTAGGCTCATAATTCACACACTTTATGGAGAAAAAGCCATGGGAATGTTCAAGGTAAATCGCCGAGATTTTCTAAAAGGGCTTGGCGTTGTTAGTTCTGGTCTGATGCTTAGCGGCAAAGTCTGGAGCCTTAACCGTCTTGAGCCAATCAATGACACCCTCGCTACGGAATACCCGTATCGTGGCTGGGAAGACCTGTATCGTAATGAGTGGCAGTGGGACTCAGTAGGTCATGCAGCTCATTGTATTAACTGTATGGGTAACTGTGGTTGGAATGTTTACGTTAAA
Source organism: Pseudoalteromonas sp. S4741 (assembly GCF_005886135.1). Lineage (NCBI taxonomy): Bacteria > Pseudomonadati > Pseudomonadota > Gammaproteobacteria > Alteromonadales > Pseudoalteromonadaceae > Pseudoalteromonas > Pseudoalteromonas sp. S4741. The sequence goes on from NZ_PNCN01000007.1 coordinate 12,412, forward strand.
GATGGCATTGTAATTCGTGAAGAGCAGATCGCTAAATACCCACAAGTGAATAAAAATGTACCAGACGCTAACCCCCGTGGCTGTCAAAAAGGAGCTATTCATTCTACAGCGATGTATGAAGCGGATCGCTTACGATATCCTTTGAAACGAGCTGGTGAAAGAGGTGAGGGTAAATGGCAGCGAATATCGTGGGATCAAGCCACAGAAGAAATCGCTGATAAAATTATTGATATTTTTGAAAAGTACGGCCCAGGTGCTCTAAAAACACACCAAGGATCGGGTAACCAAACAATGGTACGTAACTCCGCTCCTAACCGTTTCTCTTCTCTTATTGGCGGTATACAGCTCGATGGTTTTACAGTGGTAGGTGATCTAAATACTGGGGCACATTTAGCGTATGGTAACCCCTTAGAAAGCTTTACCTCAGATGCTTGGTTTGACGCTGATTATATTATGTTGGGTATGATCAACCCGAATGCAACGCGGATCCCTGATGCACACTATATTTGGGAAGCCAAGTACAATGGTGCTCGAATTACCAGTACCGCTCCAGATTACAACCCAAGTTCTATTCATACAGATTTATGGATGCCGATTAAGCAAGGGTCAGATCCATTTCTTGCTATGTCTTTTGTTAATGTCATCATCGAAGAAGGCCTTTTCAAGCCCGATTTTATGAAGGAACAAACTGACCTGCCAATGTTAGTGCGCATCGATAACGGCAAACTTCTTCGCGAAAGTGATCTAGAAGAGGGCGGCTCTGATGAGGTCTTTTATCACTGGGATTTAAAGACTAACCAAGCCGTTAAAGCCAAAGGATCGATGGGTTCAAAGACGAAAACATTGAAACTAGGAAGCGTTGACCCCGCGATTGAAGGCCAGTTTGAAGTTGCGGGTATTGCAGTCACAACGGTATTTGAACAAGTTAAAAAAGAAGCCGCTAAGTTTACTCCTGAAGCAACGCAACAGCACACTAATATTCACCCAGATGTCGTGCGTCAAGAAGTGCGTCATTTGGCAGCAGCGAAAAAAGCAATCATCATGCTAGGCTACATTACGTCGAGCTACTCTAACTGTTTATACATCGGTTGGGGTTATGCGCTGGCGCTTGCTTTAACAGGACACGGCGGTAAAACAGGCGGCTTAGACACGTCTTGGGTTGTTTGGAACCACCCAGCTTGGTCTGAGTTAGCAAGTTACGGCGGCTTAAAATCAGCCCGGTATGAAGCGGGTGGCCTCGGTGAGTTTTTACGCGGTGGTATGATGGAAGGAGCCCGTAAGCACTTTGATAATAAAAAACTCAAAGAGCGTGTTGGCTTTGACTTAGATGAAATGCAAGAAATGGTCGATGAGTCCATTGATAAAGGGTGGATGCCTTATTACGGTGAAATCAAAGGGATGATTTCTGTTGCTGATAACACGTTTAGACGTAACAAAATGTCTAAAAAATATCGTGAAGAGCATTTGCGTCAGGCCAAAGAACTCTATGTCAACGTTAACGTAAGAATGGACTCAACAGCGGAGTGGGCTGACTATGTATTACCTGCAGCGAGTCACTATGAAGCATGGGATCTGCGCTCTCAAGGTTATCATCGCTTTGTTAACGTATTTACGCGTTCTGTTGAGCCTGTTGGTGAATCGAAACCCGATTGGGACATCATGGCGTTATTGACCAAAAAAATCCAAGAACGAGCGATTGCTCGCGGGGTGAGTTCGTACCCTGATGGCGAGGTCACGCGTGATCTGCATACTATCCACGATGATTTTACTAAAAATGGCTTACTAAATACCGACTATGATGTTACTAAATATATTGTAGAAAACTCTCCTGAACTAGGCGGTGTATCGCTTGAGGAAGGCGCAAAGCGTGGTTTCTTTGTAATGACAGAAGAGGCAGGGCTAAATCAACCGCTGGTCAAAGATGAGCCTTATAACCCGTTTACTGCGCAAACAGAAAGCAAAAACCCATACGAAACGCTGACTGGTCGTATTACGTTCTACTGTGATCACCCTCGTTTTGAGCGCTTAAAGTCTACGGTACCTACGGCGCGTTTGCATGCGGGACCTAAAGCATCGAATTATCCGTTAGAGTTCTACTCACCGCATGCGCGCTGGGGAATTCACTCAAACTGGCGCTCTAACAAGTACCTGCTTCGTTTACAGCGTGGTGAGCCAAATATTTATATTAACCCACAGTTGGCTAAACAAAAGGGGATCAAAGATGGTGATCGCGTGAGACTGTTTAACGCCAACGGTGATTTTTATGCGCAAGCAAAGTTTTACCCAAGCTTGCCTGTCAACTCCATCATGATGGAGCATGGCTGGGAGCCGCACCAATATATTCAGAGAAAGAATATGAATATTTCTAATGCTGTGTTTTTACAACCTCTTGAATTAGTCGGGGGCTGGGGACACTTAAACTTTATTTACTGTAAATGGAATGCCAATCAACACATACATGAAAGCTGTTATGACATAGAGCTGGCAAAACCTGAGGACTTGGTCTTTCCTAATGACGTTAAGGAGAACTTAGCATGACTGTAAAACGCCAACTCAGCATGGTTTTAGACTTAAACAAATGTATTGGCTGTCAAACATGTACAGCTGCGTGTAAGTTAATGTGGACCAACCGTAATGGTCGTGAGTCGATGTACTGGAATAACGTTGAGTCTCAGCCGGGGAAAGGTTACCCGCGTAATTACGAACAAATGGGAGGCGGTTTTGACCAAGATGGCGCGTTAAAGCTAGGTCGCCAACCAAGTCAAGAAGATTACGGTATCCCTTGGGAGTACAACTACAAAGAAGCATTAATGACCGGTACTGATCCGTGGTTACGCCCAAATGTTAAACCGACTTGGGGACCAAACTGGGATGAAGATGAAGGCTTGGGTGATTACCCTAACAGCTACTATTTTTATCTTCCGCGTTTGTGTAATCACTGTGCGAACCCAGCATGTTTAGCGGCTTGTTCACGCAATGCTATTTATAAACGCCAAGAGGATGGGATTGTTTTAGTCGATCAGGAGCGCTGTCGTGGTTACCGTTACTGTGTGAATGCTTGCCCTTACAAGAAAGTGTACTTTAACGAAGAGATTTCTAAGTCAGAGAAATGCATTTTCTGTTATCCGAGAATCGAAAAAGGCTTGCCGACAGCATGTGCTCAGCAGTGTGTTGGTCGTATCCGCTGGATTGGTTATCGCGATGATGAAGCGGGTCCGATCCACTTATTGGTTGAAAAGTACAAAGTTGCTCTACCTTTACATGCTGAATGGGGAACACAGCCTAATGTATTTTATATACCGCCTACATCGCCTCCTAAGTATGGGCCTAATGGGGAAGTACTCGATGAGCCACGGATACCTCTTGCTTATTTAGAAAGCTTATTTGGTCCTCGAGTAAGCGAAGTGCTAAAAACATTAGAAGAGCACCGTATGCGTAAAGCAGATGGAAAAGATAGTGAATTGATGGACACGTTAATTGGGTTCAAACATTCAGAAATGTTCAAGCTAAGCTAGGGAGTGAATGATGAAAAGTCCAATTTTAGCTTTAAATACTCAAGGGCAGATTGATAATTGCAAAGACCGACAAGCAGTTTATCAAATTGCGAGTGTATTATTTAGCTACCCTTTGCCAGAAACGCTTGAAGCTTTGCGGGAGTGGCGCTTACAAAGCGCCCTCAATGATGCTTGGTTAGCCTTAACGTCTCAATCATGGCCGCAGTTTACCAGTACAAATGAACTCAAAGACTTAGAGGTAGGTTATATGTCTACTTTTATCCATGGTAAACGTGGCAAGCCAAGAGTGCCTCTGGTAGCCAGTGCGTATGAAAGCTTAGTAAAAGGCCAAACTGCAGGGACATTTATGCTCAATATCCAAGCATTTTATAGCCATTTTGGTGTAAAGGCGGCGGTAGAAAATGAAGGGGTGATTGATGAACCCGACCATTTAGTTAGCATGTTAGAGTTTTGTGTTGTGCTGTGTCACCTTGAAATTGAAGCGCTGCATAACGACCGTGATCCGAGCCCATATCGCCGCGCGCACAGGGATTTTTTGACGCGTTATTTAGTCCCATTTTTAGAGGCTTTCCATGCGCGTTTTACCCAAGAAAGTGACTATGGCTTAGATCCTAATATTGCCCATCTAATTGTATCTTTACCTAAGTGGGCACATGACCAATATGTAGCTTTAGAAACACAAGTTGGTCCTAATATTAAACAGACGTCTGACTCCATTGCTGTTGCTGATGATGCACAAGCAATGTGGCACTAAACGCACTCAAAACCACCAAGGACAATGCAATGAAACTTTTTACCCAACTTAAAAAAAGCATGTTATGTCTTATCGTTCTTTGTGTCTCCTCCCCTGTGTTGGCTGATGACAGCGAATTGAACCCAAATAGTTTGCAGATACAACCTGGAGATACCGTTAAAGCAAAGCATATCCCAGGAGACATTTATCTGCGGACACTTAATGACCCTATCGATTTGATTTGGGACCGTATCCCAATTTACAGTACTGAACTATACACAGCTCCTCCAGTTCACCAATCTGCACGACTGCGTTTTGCTGATGGTGCAAAAGAGAGTAAGCATCTATATTTTCAAGTTGCACATACCGATGAGCGTTTATTTATGCGCCTACATTGGAAAGATGCTACCAAGGACATCTTAAATACAGTCGATGACTTCCCTGATGGCGTTGCTGTGCAGTTTGCGATGGGCGATGACAGTACCTCTTATATGATGGGCTCAGGTCATGATAAGCCTGTGAATATCTGGTACTGGAAAGCAGGAGCGGGCAAGCTTGAGAACTTAGCTGCAGGCGGCTACGGTAGTACGACACTATTGGATAATCAAAGTGTGAGTGTAAAAGATGCGTATGTCACAGATCGCTCACCGCAAAATCGTGAATGGTATGTGGTGATGTCTCGCCCATTAATCGCTCAAGACAAGTATGATGTTGATTTTTTTAGACCCACGATCCCCATGGGGTTTGCTTTGTGGCAGGGCAATGATGAAGAGCGCAACGGTAACAAAAAAGTCACGCATACGTGGATTACATTAGAAACAGACTTAAGCGAACACCCTGCATCTAAGGCAAACAGCAAAACAGAAACTGCGCCGACAGAGAAGAAAAAGTGCTTTTGGTTTTGGCAAGATGATGATGATTGCTAAGCTAACTTAAGTCATATTTAGCACTGAGTTACGTTGTTTTATACATATTTTAGGAGAGTTTCTTTCATGTCTGTTAATCAGTTTCCCAATACAGAAACCATTGCTGTGGTGCCTGCGGATTGTAGCAAAGGCCATGCCTGTCAATTTTGCCCTGAAGAGCCAAATTGCACACTTGATAAAAGTCATCATGAAAAGCGATTACTTGAGTCAAGACTTGGCCAAATTGGTCAAATTATTATGGTCATGGCAAACAAAGGTGGTGTGGGCAAAAGTACCGTATCTGCCAATGTTGCTGCAGGTCTTGCCGGAAAAGGGTTTCGCGTAGGGGTGGCTGATGCAGATGTGCATGGCCCAAATCAAAGCCGTTTTTTCGGCTTTGTGGGTGAACGTGTTAAATTAAGCGCTAGCGGTTTACCAACACACAATTTCACCCACTCGGCTATCGCGCATCCTGTCAAGGTTGGAACACTTGCCTTTATGATGGATCGTGATGATACTCCAATTGTGTGGCGTGACTCGTATAAACATGATTTTATGCATCACTTACTCGGCTCTTTTGATTGGGGCCATTTAGATTACTTGATTATTGATATGCCCCCTGGCACGGGTAATGAGCTAATTACCCTTGCAGATATGCTTGAAGGGCAGGATGTGGCTGCATTGTTAGTCACAACAGCGCAAGAAGTGGCATTAATGGATAGCTTAAAAGCGGTGCGTTTTTGTCAAGAACGACAGCTTCCTATAATTGGTGCTGTTGAAAACATGGCTGGAGTGACCTGCCCGCACTGTAGTAATGATTTTCATATTTTTCCACGTGATCATCTTGCCGCGGCTCTGGCCTCTGCAAATATCGGTTCATTGGCTCAAATTCCTTTATCGCCCGCATTAGCGAGTGGCTCTGATACAGGCGTTCCCGCCATTCTAGGTGCTCCACACAGCCCAGAAGCACAAGCCTTTAATCACGCAGTAGAGGCTTGTCAAGCTCACGCTCAAGCGATATTTGCTGAAGCCGCCAAGGCGTCTCTTGCTCAATTTGCTAGTGAAAACGCCACGTCAGAAGATCTCCAATCAGCCCTAGACAGTGTTCCTGCCGATCAAAAAGCAGACATTGAACAGCAGCTATCGAGCTTGCTTGGCAACCATTTTTCATCACATTAACCCTTACTCTGTGCGACAACCCTTGCCGCACAGAGTATAAGCACACGAGATCATAACTATGACCGAAGCCAATACCAGCGACCGCCGTCGCTTTTTTCGTCAATTATTAAAGCCTAAAACGCAAGAAACCCAAACTGCACCTTGGCATAGAGTCCCTGAAGTCGGCGCCGGAGATGGTGACGTCTTTTGGTCAGGCTGTTATATCGATGAGCAACTTTTTGTCGTGGGTGACGAAGGCGTTATTCTCACGTATACCCATAATCCTGACACTGACTCTATGCAGTGGCAGCAAATGGATGTGCCACAAACGCTCCCTCTGCACAGTATTTGGGGCACCAGCGCTGATGCAATTTATGCCGTTGGCTGGATGGGATGCATTGTTCACTATGACGGTAAATCTTGGCAGCATTTGCATGGTGCAGAAGTGGACCCAAACACAAAGCGTTTTGCTGCAACGGTTAATAATACTCCCTTATTTAGTATTGCTGGACAAGCTAATGGTAAAGCATGGGCCGTGGGTGATGAAGGGCGGATCATGCACTTTGATGGAGCTCAATGGAGTCCTGAGAGTGCCCCAACACGCGTTAACCTACGCAGCGTTATATGCAGCAATGGTGAGGTATATGCTGCGGGGAATGAAGGCACAGTGTTACGCCGTGATCAAGACGGTCAATGGCAATTAGTTCCTTGTTCACTAGCTTCAGGGTTTCAAACGATGCTGGCGCTTGATGATGACAGTATTTTGTTAGCGGGAGGACGTTATTTTCCAAAATACGGCGGGTTCCGGGGTGAACTCGTTTTATATCGAAATGGGACTTTTCACGCGCTCGATTTTGAGCAAGCACTCCCGCGTATTCGTTCTTTACAGCACTATAAAGGTGGCGTATTGATCACCGCTGATCAAGGTCACTTGTATTTCTTGAAAGATATGCGCTTAGATAAACTCGAAAGTAATTGTCGACATGATTTGATGGACAGTGTGATATTGCCAACGGGTGAAGCTATTGTGGTTGGTGATTTTGGAACCATCATGACAGCGGCACAAGATTTTACTCACGCACTGTTCATACCTGAAAAAACAGTTCAGCCCAGTGATTGGCATACCCTAAAGGCACCAACTGACCGACAATTATGGGGGGTAAGTGAGGGGCTTGATGGCAGTGTTTATGTTTATGGTGAAGCGGGTACTGTACTAAATTATCACAACGAGCAGTGGTCTACATTACCTGCCCCTAGTGAGCTGGCAATACATTGTTTGGTTGATAGTGGTAATGGTCTATTTGCTGCCGGTCAGTTTGGTCGTATTTATCGCTATGGAGGTGAACAATGGACCCTGCATTTTGATTTGCATTTAGATATTACCATTTTAGGTATGTGGGCTGCTGGCCCTAATGAAATTTATGCTGTTGGCGATGAAGGACTCGTTTTGGTATTTGACGGGCTGAGCTGGCAAAGAATGTCGAGTGGAACTAAGTCTGCTTTGTACTCTATCTGGGCTTATGATGCAAAACATATGTTAGCACCAGGAGATTTTGGCCTTATGTTGCGCTATAACGGCACAGAATGGACAGAATTTAATATTGGTACGGAAAATTTTGTGTATGGCGTATGGGGACAGGCATTAGACGACATTTATGCAGTTGGTTTATCTGGAACGCTCGCCCATTTTAATGGTCATCGTTGGCAAAAAATGGCAACTCGTGTTCAAGATGATTTATTGGCTATTGCCGGTCATCCTGAGGTAGGTGCATTTATTGCCGGTACTAAAGGCACAATATTACATTTGCAACAGGGCCTTGTAGAGAAGGAAGCTACCGATACAGATCATGGTCTACGCGACATTATCGTTACGCAACAAGGGCAAGTATTTGCTGTCGGTGATAAAGGCACAGTGATCCAACGCAAGCAGTCTTAAGCACAGTACCCATTAAGCTGCTTGCTTAGCACTGAATAGTCGTAAACATATCAAAAATAATAAAACCCCAAAATGTTACATTTTTGGGGTTTTTTATTTGGTTGATTTAAGTTGCACTTAACTCTGAGCAACTTTTTATCTAAATCTACGTTAGAAAGTCTTGGAAATTGCAATCACAATGCGGTTATCAAAAATATGATTCGAATTAGTGTTAGTTCCATAAAATGCATGATAACCATCTAAATCTGTATCGTGATAACGCAAATCAACCACATAACCAGCTATCGGGCGGCTAATACCAATATTCCAGTGGGTCCAATCCAGTGATTCAATATCTTCATAACCTGCATTACCTGAATAATCAAATCCTTGGTACCCAATACTTGTACTAACCGTAAATTCCATAGGTATGTCAACAGCGATATGTGTTGCTACGTGCCAAGACAGTAGATCTTTGACACCAAACCAATCATTTAATGTAGGTGAGTATTCAAACTTTAAATTAACATCGCCAAATTGCTTATCGATGAAATTAAACATCTCTAAATAATTTGATTGACTGTCTCCTGGGTAAATATATTGAAACAGAGAACCACTATAGTTAAATCCTGTTCCTGCAATATCCTCAACGCTCATTCCCATTGTAATACCTGTTACAGCATTAATATTGGGGTTATTGTAATTCGTGACTTCATCTCCTCCAGGAAATAATGCATTTGCCATATAATATCCTGCATAAAACCCAGACTCGTGTGTCCATGTAATCTGTCCTTTCAAAGAGGGGATTTGACCATCATTGGTTTCTGATTCACCACGAAATACATAGTCACTTGCAAATTCAACCCATGTACTGAGCGAACCATTGCCAATGCTGTTATCTGTTGTGGCTAAGGCGGGTTGAGTCGCAGCCATTGCGCTAATGACGAGCATTGATGACGTACAAATACTTTTTAAAATCCTTTTGTTATTACCCATTTTCCTACTCCTAAATAAAAAAATAAACTTAAATATGACGTATTTTATACACTGGCAGAGTATGAAATTTAGGGTATTTGCACAAACTAAATTAACTAATAACGCGTGTTTTATTGACCATGATCAATGGCAAGCAAAACAGCACTTTAAGCACCTTATTAAGAGGTAAATTAATTTGCTTTAAATTGTAAATAAACGCTGTCTTGAACTTTTAAATCAAGCCTTTTTAGCGAAAGAAATGAAATATTTGCGAAGATAATTTGCTCATCTACATCAACCTCTACACAAAAGCAGTCGTCTTTTCTTTTTAGGCTAAGAATATGTCCACGTAAGCAATTTACAATAGATGACTGCTGTGGCTTAACTTTGGCAATACTGACTTTGTTTGCCACAAGTGGCAACTGTACTTCGTCGTCTACAAAGCCTGGCGTATTGATATAGATATATTGCGTGCTTGGCGCAAGTAATTGTACTTTAGTGAGGTTGTAATCCTTGAGCACGGCTATTACCTTACCTCGCACTAAAGCACTTTGCACAGACGCGGTATGGGCGCTAAGTTGTGGAAGTAGCGCCTGAGTTGTTCCTTGTTGTTGTAGCGAAAAATCATGTATGTGGATAAGGTAATCTGTACTTAGCGCGAGTTCCTGTAAAGAATGGCTAACTAAAATAAACTGCAGCTGGTAGCGCTGATGTAAATAACGTAATAAGCAGCAAAAGTGTTTGCGCGCACTCCAATCTAATGCAGAAAAAGGTTCGTCGAGTAAGAGCAAGGGTTTACCAGAAAGTAGTGCTTGGGCAAAGGCTGCTCGCTGCTGTTGCCCACCGGAAAGTTGCCCTGGTTTGTGCTGTAAAATAGGTTCTAATTCACACCATGAAACGACCTCTTCCAAGCTAAATTGACATTGCTTAGCGCGCTTACCATGGGTTATCACAAGCTTAAGGTTTTGAACAACGCTAAGATGAGGAAACAGTACCGAGCGTTGCCGTAAATAATACAGTGGGGTGTCGCTATTAGCATCAGTGGGTAACACTTGCTGTGTATACGATACGTTATCAACATAGCCCTTAGCTAAACCTGCAATGCCTTTTAAGAGCGTTGATTTACCTGCGCCTGATGCGCCAAATATACCAATAATATGCTGCTCAACGGCCCAGGTTAATGTTTGTTGAGTTCCATTTAAAGGATGTGTAATACGCAAAGTCAACATAGCTTAACGTTTCACTTGAGGCAGCAGTTGCATAGTCGGTCGGTTAAAGCGATACAACAAAAATAAACAAACAAAAGACAAACCAATTAGCACAGCGGCTAACGCGTGGGCTTGGGCATATTCAATAGCTTCAACATGATTGTACAAAGCGATTGAGAGCAGTTGTGTTTCGCCAGGAATGTTGCCACCAATCATTAAAACCAATCCAAATTCCCCTAAAGTATGGGCAAACCCTAAGGTTGCTGCACTAAGTAGTGCCGGCTTGGCAATGGGAAGGCTCACCAAAAGTAAGCGTTGAGTAGGCGCAATACCCAAGCCCATAGCCACCTCATCATACTGTATACCTAACTGAGTGAAACTAGCAATTAAAGGTTGCATAACAAAAGGCAAGGAATAAATAATCGATGCTAACAACAATCCTGAAAAACTAAAGGCTAGCTGGGTTCCGGTTAACCAAAGCCAGCTTTGTCCCAGCCAGGTTGTAGGAGCAAAAGCAATTAATAAGTAAAACCCTAAAACGGTTGGGGGCAATACTAAAGGCAACGCGATCAGTGTTTCAATAAATGGTTTCCAACGACCATGATAACGCGATAACCACCAAGCACCGGGCACGCACAGCCCCAACAAAATAATAGTCGTTAACAAAGCTAATTTAATAGTGAGCCATAGCGCCGTATAATCAATTAACAAAATAGCAATCGCAACAGTGGTTATTTAAATTAAAGTGACAGAGAAACAAAGTGTGTCATAGTAAAGATAATACAAAAATATTTATATCATTAAATGAGCTAAAACACATAACATTGATATAAATCAAGTACAAAGCGGGCTGGGTTTTTTATCATCCAGCTCTGTAAAGCACATATAAATGTGGTTATTTTTTATAAAAGAAGAGAAAGTTATGGCTGACTGTTTTAGTGTTTCTGGTTTAATTTCTTTAGCTGAAGCAAAAAGACAATTACTAGACAAAATTTCAATTATTCAAGATACACAAACGGTTACCCTCGATGCTGCATTACACCGCGTTAACGCTGCTACAATAATTTCCCCAATAAACGTTCCTGCTTACAATAACTCAGCCATGGACGGGTATGCTTTTAACGTAGCTTTACACGATAGTCACACTATCCCAGCTGCAACGAGTTTTAATTTAGTGGGAACTTCTATGGCTGGTGCACCGTTTCATGGTGAACTTGCTCCCGGGCAGTGTATTCGTATTATGACGGGGGCTGTTGTGCCCGACAGCGCTAATACGGTAGAAATGCAAGAAAACATTTCTCGTATCGATAGCCACGTTGTCTTAGAGCAGCCACTTAAACTTGGAAAAAATATACGCTGCGCTGGTGAAGATATAGCCCAAGGGAAAACTGTGTTTATGCCAGGCCAGCAATTTAAGCCAGCTGATATTGGTTTGTTGAGCTCTCTTGGGATAGCAGAGGTTCAAGTTAAACGTAAGCCAAAGATTGCGGTGTTTTCTACCGGCGATGAGCTGAAATTGCCTGGTCAGCCGTTAAAAGCGGGTAATATCTACGAGAGTAATCGCTATGTTATTATTGCCATGCTGCAAAACATGGGGGTAGACATTATTGATCTTGGCATTATTCCCGACGATTATAACCAGATCAAAGCTGCGTTTTTGGAAGCTGACCAGTTAGCAGATATTGTGATCAGTTCTGGTGGCGTTTCGGTTGGTGATGCAGACTACACGAAAGAGGTACTCGACGAAATCGGGCAAATTGACTTTTGGAAAGTTGCCATTAAACCCGGTAAACCTTTTGCATTTGGTCACCTACCCAATAGCCTTTTCTTTGGATTGCCAGGTAATCCCGTTTCTGCAACAGTGACTTTGCATTTGCTAGGTGTACCTGGTATTAAAAAGCTAATGGGTACTCGCTATAGCGACCCTTTACTATTACCTGCATATTGTACTGATACAGTAAAGAAACGCCCGGGTCGGATGGACTTTCAACGCGGATTGGCGAGTCTTAATGCTAAAGGTGAGCTTATTGTTACACCGCTGTCACATCAAGGTTCTGGGGTTTTATCTTCGTTAAGTCAAGCTAATTGCTATTTGGTTTTAGAAGAGAGCCATGCCGGCTGTGCTGCAGGTGATACGGTTCATGTTCAGTTATTTGACTCTATTTTAAGTCATTAAATAATATAACCAGTATTACAGCAACCAGCACATATTAAAAAACTTTTGCGCGTTGCAGCTACCTTACCATCGCTGCAACGCCTGCTTATCCTTTTCATTAAACTCAACCCAGCGAGAACCCTGCTCAGTTGTTTCTTTTTTCCAAAATGGTGCTGAATTTTTTAAGTAATCCATAATAAACTGACATGCAGTAAAAGCAGCTTCTCGATGTTTGCTCGTAACGCCGACAAAAACGATTTGTTCACTTAAATGCAGTTCACCGACTCTGTGAATAACTCTCACTTGTCCTAGAGGCCACCGCGTGCGTGCGTCATCAACGATTTTTTGCAGTAGCTTTTCGGTCATTTCAGGGTAGTGCTCAAGGTGTAATGAGCTCACATGAGATCCTTGGTTAATATCTCTGACTAAACCCGTGAAAATCACTACTGCGCCATCACTTTGATCGCTCGTTGCCAAAGCCTGATACTCTTTGGCAACATCAAAATCTTCACACTGTACACTGATCATTTCTAACCTCCTGTTACAGGTGGAAATAAAGCAACTTCATCTCCTGCTTTGAGCGCGTGTGCCTTGGTAGACATTTCATGGTTAACTGCAACTAAAATATTATCAGCAGCTAAATGCATTGCCCACTTTTCATTTTCTTGGCTTAAAACGGTCAATAAATCATTAACCACAGCAATATGAGCCACGTCTACCAAGCGTTCATTGCACGCGAGTAATTCGCGCAATTGACCAAAAAATTTTACCTTTATCATTTGTTTTTCCCTTTCTTGCGCGCCTATCAGGTTTGCACTAAGTTGAGTTTAGTACCTTAAGTCTCTGTGGTACGTTGCCATAAACCTGTTTTACCGCCCGCTTTGGTTAAAACCTTAATCTCAGAGATTGTCATACTGGGATCACCCGCTTTACACATATCAAATAATGTCAATAACGCAACACTAACTGCAGTTAATGCTTCCATTTCAACCCCAGTTTGTCCGTTTAATTTGCACAAACTGCTCACTTTTATTTGCTGTTTAACAGTGTCTATTTCAAAGTCTATATCGATTTTTGTTAACGCAAGAGGGTGGCATAATGGGATTAAGTCTGCACATTTTTTCGCCGCTTGAATTCCCGCGATACGGGCTGTGGCCAACACATCTCCCTTTTTATTTTGGTTGTTGCACACCGCGGCTAACGTTTCAGCGTTCATGGTGATACAGCCACTGGCTTGTGCACTGCGTTGCGTACTAACCTTATCAGAGACGTCCACCATATTGGCTTGCCCTTTAGCATTGAGATGAGTAAGCATACTTAACCCCTTGTGCCGCAAGCAGGCTGACCAGATTTTAAATGAGGAACAAAATTACAAGGGCGATAACCTGCATCTAACTGATATTTAATAATGTTCTCCCAGGCCGTTTTACAGGCTCCAGTTGAGCCTGGCATACAAAAAATAACGGTAGCATTTGCAATACCTGCCAGCGCGCGCGATTGAATAGTCGACACGCCTATTTCAGCAACAGATACCTGTCTAAATAACTCACCAAATCCCTCTACCTCTTTATCAAATAAAGGGCTTAATGCTTCTGGCGTTGAGTCGCGAAGAGTAAACCCCGTTCCGCCGGTGACCAAAACGACTTGAATTTCAGTACTGGCAATCCATTGTGAAACGATGGCACGAAGTTGATAAATATCATCTTTTACAATGTTTTTTTCTAATATGTTATGGCCCGCAGTTTGTGCAGCCTCAACTAAAAAAGCACCAGAGGTGTCAGATGTTTCATCGCGAGTGTCAGATACGGTGAGTACAGCGATATTTAACGCTTTAAAAGGGGTTTTTGTGTGCGACATGCAGTTGATTTTCCTTATTAAATAATAGTTGCAATGGCACTGGCCCATTGCTGTGGATTGTTGGTATTAACAAAGTGCTGTGGCTCAGTCATTGCTAAACGCGTATGAGGCAATGACTGTATAAAGTGTTTAATGGACAAGTCATCACTGGCAAGACAGGCTTCTAGGCGTACTTTACACTGTGCTGTAACAGGTACAAATAAAGGAAAGCACTCCTTGTCAAAGTGGGTTATTGTTTGCGCCTGTTGCCCCGCTTTAAGTAAGGATTGTAGTAGTTTTGGGGCCATTAAGGGCATATCAACAGGCATTACCACTAATGCGTAAGAGCCTGCTGAAGCAGATAATGTATCTAAACAGTGTGTTAAGCTACTGTGAATACCAGCAAGAGGACCCGCGTTGGCGTAATGGTCTTGTAGGTAGCCAGGAGCGTTACGGCTAACTAAAACGTCAGAAATTCCCGCTTGTCGCAAATAGCTTACTGTGCGCTCAAGCATGGTTTGCCCTTGTACGGATAATAGCGCTTTATCCTGCCCCATACGAGTTGATTGCCCCCCAGCCAATACAACCCCTATTACGCGAACAGCGTTGCCGCCTTGCATTACTAACCTCCTAACATGGCAAGATGCTGTGTTGCACCAACTACACCATCTTGGAGGTAATGCGTTGCGACTTTATCCTGAAGTGCGGCGACGATTGCTTCCTTTGTACCTGCGATATCACCACTGCGCAACCAAGAGCGAATATCTTGTCCGGCTTCTGCAAATAAGCATAAATGCAATTTACCTCGAGCCGACACTCGTAAACGATTACACTGTTGGCAGAAATCTTTACTGTAGGGCATGATCAAACCGACACGCCCCAAAGAGTCCGGATGAGAAAACTCTTGTGCAGGGCCAGCCCAAAGCGCTTTTTCTTGTTGCTGCCAACCCGATGCCAGTAATTGGGCTTTGACAGACTCCCCAGTCACATGGTTTTGCGCAAAAAATGCGTGGTTATCACCTGTTCTCATCAGTTCGATAAAACGAATTGTCACATTTCGCGTAGCTACCCAGGACAAGTAATTATCTAGCTGGTGGGCATTAAATTGCTTGAGCAATACGGCATTTAATTTAATTTTTTTAATACCTGCTTGCTCAGCCAGCGCAATACCTTCAAGAATTTTTTCGAGTTTATTGTGCCCAGTAATCGCTGAAAATAAGCGGGGGTCAATGCTATCCGCACTCACGTTTAAGGCACTCAATCCCGCCTTAGCCCACTCTGTGGCATGGTCTTTTAAATTAAACCCATTCGTGGTTAGTGCAACGGTTTTAATTCCTTCAACCTCATTACATAGCGCAATAATGTCACGCAGGTCTTTTCTTAGGCCGGGTTCTCCACCAGTAAGGCGGATTTTTTTCACCCCTAACTGAGCAAAGGCATTTACTAGCACTTCTAACTCTGCCAGTGTTAAAAAATCTCTTTCTTGCTGACAGTCATAACCATCAGGCAAGCAATAGTTGCAACTGAAGTTGCAAACATCTGTGATAGATAGTCTTAAGTACTCGAAATGACGACCAAAATTGTCTGTGAGCATAGTCCTGCCTTTATTTAAATGGCAAGATGTTTTTTGTTGTAAGCCATAACGTATGCGCTTAACAGCCGTTAAGTACAACGCAATACAGTTCACTCAAACACCTTTCCAAACACGGGAAGCAGCAAGATTTCTCCGACTGCCCGGCAATCCATTTAGCGATTGCGGCGCCTTCACCATACACAGTATGCTTAGGTGAAAGAGCTAGGAGTTTAAAAACTGAGCCTAAACAGGCTTTTTTATTCAGCCAAACCCAATAGGTGAGTCACACTTTGTTCGGTATTAAGTACCTTACTAAATAAAGAGTGCTTGGCTGTATTTATTAATTTAACGTTTAAATCAAAAGAGACTGCATTGTAATTACACCAGCATGGCACAGCAAATAGATAAAATAGTAATATTAAACTAAGCGTCCTTTTATTGATTAAAATCAAACTTTCAAGTTAAAACCGCAATAAACAGCCAAGATGAGTGCAGCCTTTATTTTTTGATTTAATTATCGCTAGCCTTATATATTGTAGTGTTTTAACATTTACTTTTTAACTTCATTTACTAATCAAATCTTTAGTTTGATTGAGTGTCAACGCGCTCTAAGAACAGTAATTAATAGTAATGGACTATATTGGGTGGGTTTTATTTTTTAATAGATCAGCCCTCGATATTTTGTAAGAAGCTACATTATGACGATCTCTAAATATAAAGAGTTAAGCACAGATCAACTTTTTCGCTATAGCCGACATATTCAACTTAAAAGTATGGATATTGATGGGCAAGAAAAGCTCTATAATGCCAAGGTGCTAATAATTGGTTTAGGCGGACTCGGTTGCGCGGCAAGTCAATATTTAGCTGCCTCTGGTGTAGGTGCGCTTACGTTGGTTGACGATGACATAGTAGATAAAACCAATTTACAACGACAAGTGTTGCATGGTGAACCTGATGTTGGGTCTGCTAAATGTATTTCTGCCCGTCAAGCCTTAGAGTATATTAACAGTGAAATTACTCTGCATACTATACAGGAGCGTTTAAGTGGAGACGCTTTAGCACGTGTGATTGCAGAGCACGATTTAGTGTTAGATTGCTGTGATAATATAACTACCAGAAATGCAATTAACCAATACGCATTTGCCCATAAAGTACCGCTTGTCAGTGGGGCTGCAATTCGTATGGAAGGTCAAGTAGCGGTTTTTGATATGCAAGATAATCACGCTTGCTATCAGTGTTTAAGCCACAGCTTTAAAGACCAAACTTTAACTTGCGCAGAGGCCGGAGTACTGTCACCCCTAGTAGGTATGGTTGGGTCAATTCAAGCAATAGAAGCAATTAAGCTTATTGCGCAGGTTGGGGTACCACTAAGTGGTCGTCTAATGCTCATCGATGCATTTAATATGGACACTCAAATATATACCCTTCCTAAAATACCGCACTGCCGTGTTTGTAGATAACACGTGGCTTATATTTGAGTAGCGTGTAACATCTTCCTAGGCTGTGAGTATACTAGGGCATCATGTTTAATCTTTTTAAATAAATAAGTTACTTCCCATGGGGAGCTAAGTTTATTTAAGCGACCACATAACATTGCACTTAATATAAACCCTGCAAGCAACTAGTTTATAAAGGGCAAAAATAGGTGAGTGCTGTTTATAAGTGTGCCATCAAGGAGTTTGCATAGCCACAATTTATAAAATTAGGCTAACTAAATAAACCATGCAGCTAAACGCTATTTATCCGCCACTGTTAAAATGTGTAATGCCATTAGGCGAAGAAGGTGACTAATTTGCAAATTAGTTTTATCGTGCATGGCATTTCATTTTTGAGGTATTGAGGCGTACCCTATCGTTGTTAAATATGCTTGAACTGGTGCAGACAAAAGGTATTTAACAAACTTATCAGCGTGTTCTGTGTGCTTTATAAGCGCATAACTTTGTAAAATAGGCGCATGCATTGACTCTGGTACCAGCCAATATCTTTGATAGCGGGTTAATTCACTGCATTCGTTACATTGCTGTTGCGCTAATATGAGTAATGACTTGGGAACAAAACCCGCACTAAGATTGCCCGATTCAATAAATTGAAACACCTGATTTGCGTTATTACCTTTGATCAAACGACGTTTGAAAACGTTTTTCAATTGCAATACTTCCAGTGTTTGCAGCGTGGCTGCTCCATAGGGAGCTAATTTAGGGTTGGCTACAGCTAAGCGGTCGGAGTAGGTGCGTAAAAAGTCGCTTGTTATCGGCTCACTCTGTTGTGGCACCCACAAAGCTAATTGACCTTGCGTATATGTGCCATAAGACCAGGCTAAACCGCGTTGAAAAAGTTCTTTAGGCCTTAATGCATCAGCTGACAAAAATACGTCAAACGGTGCTCCACGAATAATCTGCGCATACAAAACACCAGATGCGCCAGATGACAAGCGCACTTTAATCCCTGTTTTAGCGCTAAAATCTGTCGCTACTTTCTGTGCTGCCGCATAAAAGTTACTAGCAACAGCAACAGTTAACTCCTCGGCTTTTGCGGTAAAACTCGATATTAAAACAAGCATTACAAACACCCAATAACGGACCCATTCCAGCAACATAATTCATAATACCTATGGTAATTTTTAGCTCACTTGGCGTTGAGATAAATGTTACCATTCAAGCCGTCCTGTAGCCACAAAATTGGCGAGAGAGGGTAATCCCTGCATTCTTAATATTACTTCGCTCTTGTACTAATCCAAACATCGTGGTCATCCAAGCTCTTCGCCGCTCGTACTCTGTTTAACCAGACGATTGCTGGATTGTGTGATGTTAAACCGACGATGGCAACATGCACAAAGATCGTTGCTGTGTTTTCTCAGATCTCTTTTATACACTAGTGCTTTGATTAATGTGTTTTGGTATAAGAGTCTTCCGCAGTCTTTCAAATAGCTATGTTCAGAGGCGGCAGCTTCATCAATGATAACTTCTGTGCACTTTTTATCTATTGAATACTTGAGGAGCTAAAAAGCTTTTTGCTATTACTGGTCTTTAAATAAAGGCCATGGCTGAAGGGGTCTTTGATGGGGTTATTTAAGCTTAACTAATTTGTCTATTTTTATTTGATAAGTGATTGCATTATTCATTTTGCGCATACTTGAGTGAATATATGCCAGTTCCACTTTTAGTTACCATTTTGGTCCTAAAAAAGTAACCTAAATAGATAGGAACTGACATTTACTGAAACAACGGTTTTTATAACATTTTGATTTTAATAAATTAAATTAATACAAAATACAGTAAAGTATTATTCTATATTCTGGATCTGCTCGCGCATTTGCTCTATCAATACTTTTAGCTCTACTGCGGCATTCGTGATGTCGCTATTAATAGACTTAGAGGCGAGGGTGTTTGCTTCACGGTTAAACTCTTGCATCATAAAATCTAAACGACGACCACAAGCACCACCTTTACTCAGGATTTTGCGTGTTTCTTTAACGTGCGACTTTAAGCGGTCTAGCTCTTCAGCAACATCTTGCTTTTGTGCAAGGTAAATCAGTTCTTGCTCAAGGCGTGACTCATCAATATTTGTTGTTAAATCTTCAAGTTTTTGTACTAACTTTTCACGTTGCCATTTAGTAATTTCTGGCATGTGTGCTTCAACGATATCAACTTGTTCTAAAATAGCGGTTAATCGTGTAGTTATCATTTCTTCAAGGTTTGCACCTTCATCACCACGTGCAGATTTAAAGTCTTCAATTACTTGGTCAAGGCCAGTAATGAGTGCCGTATTTACACTATCCATATCAATTTCTTGTGCTTCCATAACACCAGGCCAACGTAAAATATCCACAGGGTTAATGTCACCACTGCTTTGTTGCTGAACCCACTTAGCACTATTAATTAACTGCTCCGCCAGCGACTGATTAATTGATAATTCACCAACATGTGCGGGATTTGCGACAAACTTTAAGAAGACCTCTACCTTACCACGCTGTAAGTGCTTACGCAGACGCTCGCGAATAACGGGCTCCATGCCACGAAATTGCTCTGGTGCACGAATAAATGTTTCAAGGTAACGTTGGTTTACTGAACGAATTTCCCACGTGCCAGTGCCCCATTCGCCTTTAATTTCGCGGCGCGCATAAGCTGTCATGCTGTGGATCATGGATGATTTCCTACATTTTTAAATACAAAGTTGACTGATTATACCGAATCAGCTTTTAACCTCTAGCGTAAATTTTCTGAAATGTGCTTTTCTGATGCAGTTAATTATGTAAATGAACATGGCATCTGGCACCACATCGACTTATAATGTGGCAAATTCAGAATTAAGGGGATCGTTAATGCGTCCAAGCGAAAGAACACCTAATCAAATTAGACCGGTTACATTCACACGTAATTACACTATGCATGCTGAAGGTTCAGTATTAGTAGAGTTTGGAAATACTAAAGTTTTGTGTACAGCAACTGTTGAAGCTGGTGTACCACGCTTTATGAAAGGCCAAGGTAAAGGTTGGGTTACGGCTGAATACGGTATGTTACCTCGTTCAACACATACTCGTAATGGCCGTGAAGCATCGCGCGGTAAGCAGGGCGGTCGTACTATGGAAATTCAACGCTTAATCGCACGTGCACTTCGTGCCGCGGTTGATTTAAAAGCGTTAGGTGAAAACACCATTACTATCGATTGTGATGTTATTCAAGCTGATGGTGGTACACGTACAGCGTCAATTAGTGGTGCGTGCGTTGCACTTGTTGATGCACTAACATACATGCGTGCAAAAGGGATGATTAATTCAAACCCACTTAAACACATGATTGCTGCTATTTCTGTTGGTATATATAAAGGTCAAGCGATTAGTGATTTAGAATACCTAGAAGATTCGGACGCTGAAACTGATATGAATGTAATTTTAACGGAAACCGGTAAAATTATTGAGGTGCAAGGAACCGCTGAGGGCGAACCTTTCTCATTTGACGAACTTGATGAGCTACTTACTCTTGCAAAGCACTCAATTCGTGAAATTATTGATGTACAAAAACAAGCACTAGCATAATTAGGTAATCAGTGATGAAAGAATATCAAAAAGAGTTTATTGAGTTTGCTTTAGAAAAGCAGGTATTAAAGTTTGGTGAGTTTACTTTAAAGTCTGGCCGTACTAGCCCTTATTTTTTTAATGCGGGTTTGTTTAATACAGGCCGTGACTTAGCGCGCTTAGGTCGCTTTTATGCAGCGGCGCTTGAAGATGCAGCAATTGAATATGATGTACTATTTGGCCCTGCTTATAAAGGTATCCCAATTGCAACCACAACTGCAGTCGCGTTGGCAGATCACTATAACAAAGATGTACCTTATTGTTTTAACCGTAAAGAAAAAAAAGCACACGGTGAAGGTGGTACATTAGTAGGATCGGCACTAAACGGTAAAATTATGCTGGTGGATGATGTGATCACCGCAGGTACAGCTATTCGTGAATCTATGGAAATCATAGCTGATAATGACGCAAACTTAAGTGGTGTATTAATAGCACTTGATCGCCAAGAAAAAGGTAAAGCTGAACTTTCAGCTATCCAAGAGGTTGAGCGCGACTTTAATACGCACGTGATCTCTATTGTTAAGCTTGCTGATCTTATTAGTTACCTTGAAAACCAAGGAACAATGAGTGAACATTTAGCCTCAGTTAAAGCGTACCGCGATCAATACGGTGTAGCCTAAAACTAAAGCCTCGCATTGCGAGGTTTTATTTTGACCAACTTAAAGAGCTTTTTAATGAAAGATGTATTCAAACCTAACGGCCTTGGTATAAAGCGTATATTTAAAGCAACATATTGTTCGTACCTTGGTTTTAAAGCTGCTTTTAAAGAAGAGGCTGCTTTTAGGCAAGAACTCGTTTTGAGTATTATTTTACTACCACTTTCTTTTTGGCTCGCCACATCAATATTACACTGGGCGTTATTAGTAAGCACGTTGTTAGTTATATTAATAGTCGAGTTACTCAACTCTGCAATAGAAGCACTCACTGATCGCGTAAGTACAGATCATCATGTGTTATCGGGGCGCGCTAAAGATATGGGATCTGCCGCGGTTACACTCTCATTAATGATCGCGCTGATCACCTGGGGTGCAAGCTTGTACTTAAAGGTGTTCAATTAAGATTAAAACAAAACGCTGAAAGCCGCTTTAATGTTAAAAAAATGATACTTATGTTGTGTTTTTAGCGTGTTTAGTTTAAATATGCAGCGAACTGTCGTTTATTTTAAGTTTTCTTCAAAAAAGGGTTGATCTGTTTTTGGATCTCCCTATAATGAGACCCCACTGAGACGGCAGAGCAGGCAACGCTTAGCGAGGCAAGCAAACCACTTAGTGAGTCGAGTAAAACTTAATGTTAGATTTTTAAAAAGTTTAAAATTAAGTGTTGACAAAAACACAGGAAAGCGTAACATGCGCAGCCCTAGCGAGATAAAGCAAAGCGCTTTAATCGCAACCGGATAACCGGTATAGCTCTTTAACAATATAAAGCAATCATCTGTGTGGGCACTCGTACAGATTGAGTTCTAACAGCCAAACTTAGTTTATAAGCAAGGCAAACAAATTTAGAGTCTCAATTTAAGCTGAGTGACCAACAGAATAGTTACTGTTAGTAATCATTCAGCACAGTCAATTCAATATCGACAGATATTAAATAAATTCAGAATTCATTGAGCTGTTCTTCACTCTTTATTGAGTAGGAACATAAAAACTTTTTAATTGAAGAG
>NZ_PNCN01000070.1:0-21510 GCF_005886135.1 Pseudoalteromonas sp. S4741
AATGTCAACCCACAATTGGAACCTGACATTGTCGCAATTAGCCATTCACTTCGAAGGTAGGTTAGATGGCGTGCTAGATATTTAGCAATTTAGGCTGACACAGAATTCTGAACGCCCTCTCTGCAAATGGAGCAATTGCGTTTGCAAAGGCTGAATTGATTATATCTCGTGACTCAAAATCTCCGTTTTCTAACGAGATCATTGCACCAATTATTGCAGCATCTATCATAGTGCCTTCAAGCCAATTGCATGACGAAGCGTATCCCATGCACCACCTAAGGCCTGATTCTTGAATATACACTTCCATTTCAAGGGTTTTCTTTCCAATAAAACAAGAACCGAACAAAAGTCCTGTTATGTTTTGTTGTTTCGATATATCAGATACTTCACCAAGTATATGATCAACCTTCACATTCCCAATTTTATCTTCATACCCATGAGCGGCAATATAAATAATGGTATTTTTGAAGCCTTCACGAGTGATGCAATCTAGTGCGTAATCAAAGCTTTTTTTATCGTAAAAATTTGCATGAAAGACTTCTGTATCACCGGTATATTTTGCAATTCCTTGCATGAAAGGAACGACAGAGCTTCTGTTATTGTCTTTTTCATCTAATCCCCAAGGCGACTCTAAGACCAAAATTGCGTTTGTAGAGCTTCCTCTTCTTTTTATAATTCCCATATTATTTCCCTTTATAAATATTTAAAATCGACTCTGTAATGTACTTACAGTAACAAAAGCACTAGTAATTTCAATTTATATTAGAGGTTTGTTTGATATGTAATAATTTAATTAGATGTTTGAATTAATTGATATTAATAACATATTATGAAAATTAGATAATTTTCTACTAGCTTATAAGACTAATAAATATGAAACCTTTACGATACCTAACTCTTTTAGAATATATACCTATCAGCCCTTTAAGTATTTCAGTCAAACAGCTACAAGAAAACCTATCACTACGAGGTGTTGAATTATCAACCCGTATGCTCCAACGTGACCTTCAATCACTCTGCGATCAAGGTTGTTTTGGCCTTGAAAAAGATACCCGCAGTAAACCGTATGGTTGGTCTATTAATGCACAGTGGCGAGGTGGTAGCGCTAAAATTATGAGCTGCGAAGTAGCTGAGCATTATTTGTTACTAGAGCAGTTACTACCGCAATCTATACCGAGCGATGTTAAACGCTCGGTACATATTAAAGCAGAACAAGCGCTTAAGCGTTTTAATGGCCATGTGCCTGACTGGCTTGCAACCCTGCCTAAACCGTCGTTAAAAGTGAATATTGATAGCAAATTAGTTGCGCAAATTGAGCATGCGATTAAGCATAAACGTGCTGTGAGCGCTGAGCTTTATAGAGTGCTGTACAATGAGGCGCACTGGTTAAAGTTTGCTGAATTAAGCTTTTATAACTTAGTTGAGCAAGGCGGCGTGTTGATGGCGCAGTTTATGGTTGGGTCGCTTCACGATAAATGTTATCAGATGCCGGTTTATCGCATTCGCAATGTTCATATCCTGCAAGAAACACGACGTGAGCCAAGTGCTGAGCAGTTAAAGTCGTTACGCAGTGCGATTAATAAAGGTATGAAGCAAGAAGCGATTGAGTTAGTTGTGAAAGTACCTACCCATTCGGTGGTTAATCAAGGTTTTATTGAACTTGGCGAGCTGACTGACAAGCAACATATTGATGAAAAAAATGTATTATTTACCTATCAAACTATTGATACTGAACAATTAACCGATGAGCTATTTAAATGTGCTCATTGGCTGGAAGTTATTAAACCTGAGCGCATTAGAAAAAGAATTACCACAAAGCTTAAAGCGGCTGCTGGTAACTATCAATAACGCTAATTAATTTGAGTGCGTCAATTTTTGACGCACCTATTTGTTATGCTCCTTTAAAAGTTAAGGAGTAGTTATGTTTCAATTAATTCAGCAAAATGATGGTTTATCGATTGGTGTATTTGGCATTGGTGGGTGTGGCTGTAATACGCTTAACAGTATTTTTGAACAACGCGAGTCTGAGCAGGCGCACTTGTACAGCGTTAATACCGACAAAGTAGTGCTTGAGCATACACAGAGTGATGAAGCAGTACTAATAGGTGCAGAGCTCACTCATGGGTATGGTGCAGGAGCCGACCCTAAAGTAGGGCTGCAAGCGGCGGAAGAGAGTAAAGAGCAGCTTTTAACGCTTATTAATGGCTGCGATATAATTCTATGTGCAACAGGGTTGGGTGGCGGTACTGGGACTGGCGCTAGCCCGTATATTGCAGAGCTTGCTAGTGAGCAAGGTAAGCCCATTATATTTGTTGCTACATTGCCATTTAGTAGTGAAGGGCAGCTTAGAAATAATATAGCGCAAGCAGGTTTAAATGAGCTTAAAGAGCATGCTAATGCGGTTATTACGCTCCCTAACGATCAACTTATTGAAGTGCTTGGTAACGATATAGGCTTATTTGATGCGTTTAAGCACTCAAACCAAATACTCCACTCACTGATAAAATCACTCATCGATATGCTTTGTTTTCAAGGGCTTATAAATGTTGATTTAAATGACTTTGCGAAAATTATGGATTGCCAGGGTGATGCTGTACTAGGTGTTGGTAAATGTGATGAAGAAAGCGAGCTTACTACTGCATTGGATAGTGCACTCAATAACCCGTTAGTTAATCAAGTTGATATGTCATCAAGTACGGGTGTAATAATACAAGTAAATTGCAAAGATGAAATTTCACTCGGTAGTTATAACCTCATTACCGATACAGTGCGCCAGCGGGTTAGCCCAAACGCGTTAGTTATTTGTGGTGTTTCTAAAATTGAAAATTTAGCAATGAATTATGAACTGTTGATCATCGCCACAGGAGCAAGCGCTAAGATGATTGTTGAACCTTTCGATAATGCGCCTAGTAGCGAAACCGAACAATCGCCAGCTGCAAGAGCTAAACCTCAAGCTTCTGATATTTTTGACATACCAGCGTTTATACGTAATCAAGCTCCAGCTCCTTGTGGAAAATAACTAGTTACTGCTTTGAGGGTCTGAATACATTTTTCAGTGAGATAACCCTATGAATGTATATTAGATGACGAGAGAGAAACTCCAACCGGTTGGTTAAGAGCCTATTGGCCTAGTGAAGTGATTAAACTTTTGAAGACTGGTAAAGTAAAGCTGCTTAGCCTTGACCATGATTTAGGGAATGATAATAAAGGCACTGGCTATGACGTTTTACTTTGGATTGAGCAGGCAGTGTTTATTGATGGCTTTGTACCGCCAGAAATAGCCGTTCATTCAGCTAATAGCTCAGCACGAATTAAAATGGAACGCGCAATTACACAAATTAATTTACTGGCTAAAAATCAAAAGGGTTCTAAACGCTGTGATGGCGAGTGGTGAGCTTTGCAAGTAAACAGGAATATTTTTATGAATACGTTATACATTACAGGAGCTGGTGTGAGTGCTGCTAGTGGTATTCCCACCTTTCGTGGTGAGGATGGCTTTTGGACCATTGGCAGTAAAAATTATACACCCATGCAAATGGCAACCCGTGCCATGTATAAAAATAATCCGCGAGAATTTTTAGCTTGGTATTATCATCGCTTTGCTACCTATCGTAATCATGGCCCTAACGAGGTGCATCATTGGCTTAGCGACAAAAACCTAATTACCCAAAATATTGACGGGCTAGACGGCAAATCCGGTAATAAAAATTATATTGCTATTCATGGGCGGCTTGATCAAATGACCTTATTTCATAAAAATGGTCTGGTAAAACCGCAAACAGCACCTTGGGATAAGGTCGATGAAAATCGTTTAAATGACTCATTACTTGAGCTGTTTAACATTGAAAATAATAATCCTAAGGTCAATCGCTCGTTTAAACCCTATGTGCTGCTATTTGATGAATATTACACGGAACTTTACCGTATTACTGAAGCACAACAGCGAATGATTGATGCCGATAAAATGGTGTTTATGGGTACTTCGTTTAGCGTGAACATTACTCAAATGGCGCTGGATATTGCGCGTAATTATGCTATTCCAATTGAAATTGTTGACCCTGATCCAGTTCACGTTATGCATACAAACGTAAGCTATAAAAAAATGACTGCATTGGAGTACATACAGCAACAAGGTTAGTTAGGTAAATAGGTTATGTATTGCTGCTGGTATACATAACCTATTATGCGTTATTAATAATCAGTACAACTTACATTATGTTATTGTTGGTATTTAATTCACGCTGGTACTCGTTATTTTAGGTACTTAAAAATATTATTAAGAAGACGGTAGCAATGTTAAGTATTTCTCTTGGGCCTTTGGTTATTTCCATTTCTCAGTTAATTATTTTTTTAGGGTTAGGCATTTTTTGGGGGCTTACCTATTTATTAACGCGCCAACATCCATTACAAAAAGCGATTTTAGATACGGTTTTTAAAGCAATTGTGGTGGGCTTTTTAGTCTCGCGTTTAGCGTTTGTGTTTACTATGTGGGATGCTTATCAAGGTAATTGGTGGCAGCTTTTTAATATTAGCGACGGTGGTTTTATTGGTTATTATGGTTGGCTCAGCGGCATAGTGGTTTTAGCGTTTTATGCCCGTGGTAAAAAAGCGGTAATGAAACACTACGCTATTGCGGGGTTTGTTGGTTTTTGTTCAATGATCATTCCTAACTTTGCGCTGTCTATTTACCAAACGGGTGTGCAGTTACCGCAGTCTGTTGTGCATAATATTCAAGGGCAGCAGGTTAACTTACAAAACTTTAAAGGTAAGCCGGTGGTGATTAACTTTTGGGCGTCGTGGTGTCCGCCGTGTCGAAAAGAAATGCCGGTACTGCAAGCGGCTCAAAAAAATAATCCAAATATTACGGTGGCGTTTGTAAACCAAGGTGAAGACTTACACACGGTAAAAGCGTTCCTTGATAAACAGCAACTCGACCTAAATCATGTGTTTTTTGATCAAAGTAGTAATGTGAGTCGCGAATCAGGTGCTGCGGGCTTACCAACTACTTTGTTTTATAATAGCCAAGGTGAGTTAGTCACCAGTCATATGGGCGAGCTTTCTCATGCGAGTTTAGGCTATTATATTCAAGCTATTAGTGATAATAAATAACGGTGTATTGCTGTTTAATCGCGTCATTCCTTTTTATGCCCTTTTAAAAAGCAGCTAAATAGCAATTTTGCTGCTTAACTTCCTACCTTTATTTGAATTGACTATTTTTTGATATTTTATTCAGTTACTTATCAGTTTGCATTAACAAGCTATTAAGCTTGGTTATGTAAAATACAGCTACTTTTTTCGTACCATCTTTAGCTAGTACGATCATCTTTAAGTATTAACTGTATTTTAAAATGGAACTGTTAAAACTATGACCGCTCATCGGATAACCCACGCTGTACATCACTCTCTTCCACTTTTTATTAAATCAACGCTGTGCATCTCTATTTTATCTGTGATTAATCATGCATATGCTGATGAAGCAGAAGATAAAACATTAAAAAGCAAAGATATGGAAGTCATTGAGGTGCGTGGAATTCGCTCCAGTATGGCGGCTAATTTAGATATAAAGCGTTTATCGAGCTCTGTGGTTGATGCCATAACAGCAGAAGATATTGGTAAGTTTCCTGATAAAAATGTCGCAGATTCATTACAACGCGTACCAGGGGTCGTGATTGACCGTGACGGAGGCGAGGGCTCATCGGTAAGTATTAGGGGGTTATCATCTGAGCTAACCTTTTCTCAGCTAAATGGTAATTTTATTGCGTCATCACCAGGTGAGCCATCTCGTTCGTTTGATTATGCATTACTGCCCTCAGCCATGATTGAAAGCGTGGAAGTGTATAAATCACCAGAGGCACGTTTAGATGAAGGTGGCGTGGGCGGCACGGTATTAATGCATAGTCGTAAGCCGCTAAGTATGGATGCAAACTCAGGGGTGATTAATATTGAAAGCACTTATGCCGATGTGACTGAAGAGTCTGAGCCCCAAGTAACCGCGCTTTATTCTTGGAAGAACGATGCTGATACTTTTGGTGTGTTGTTTGGTTACACCTCACAAAAACGCACTAACCGAACTCTCTCAGGAGGCACAGATGCAAACGTATGGCGCTTTGCCGGTGATAACCCGATAGATACCAATGGCGAGCTGGTTGATAATAATAATCAGTGGGGCTCAATAAGTGATGCTCAGGGTAATAGTTATGACGATGTTTGGTTTCCTCAAGTGGTTCGTGGCTCAATTGTAAACGAATTACGTGAGCGAGAAGGGGTGCAATTTAGCACGCAGTGGCGCCCAACCAGCCGTGTTGAAATTGGCTTTAACTATTTTGGATTTTCACTTGATAAAAATAAAACTGAGTCGGTGATTGATATACCTGAATGGTCTTTAAATCCTGACTTTTTAACCGATGTAAGTTTGGATGAGTCGGGCACTATTATCAATGGGATGCAATTTGATGCAGCTGCGAGTGGCGCAGAGAATGATATGCAATTGCCGTGGATGCGAGGCCGTTATGTGCGTGAAGAGTCGACCTCAGACACCTTTGATTTTAATTTAACCTATGAAGGCGATTATTTTAAAGCCCGTTTTGTGGCGGGCAATACGCGCTCTGAAGGCGGGCCAAAGGAGAGTTGGGAAGCGGCGTATAAAAGTTCAAACGCCGGTGAAAATGAAAGCCGTATAGAAAATGCATCGCAAACAGCGGGTTGGCAAATTAATGAAAACGATATTAGTTTAAATATAGACCCTAATACGCTAGCTAACTTACTAAATGGTGTGGGCGGTGGGCGCGATCCAGGCTCGTCAAATTCAAGCTTTGTGCGCAGTGAACTCGAAGAAGATTACTATCAAGCTGACTTTGATATTTATACCGATTGGGGAATTTTAAGAACAATTAAAACAGGGGTTAAGTACCGAGAAGCTACGCTGCATCGCGAAACCGGTAATACCTTCTTTTTAGATCCTAACTTTGATATTGCTGCAGCAGAAGCCAGCGAGGGGGGGATCACACGTTTTGACAGTTATCAGTGGAACAATGGTATGCCACTAGCACAAGACGTGTTTATTAACGAAGGTAACATTGCGGGTGGTTTTAATATTAACCAAATGCCCGGTATTGATTGGCAAAAATACCGCGATATTGTGACCAGTCATTATGTGCCGTATACACGCAAAGAAGATAACTTTATTTATGATATTGAAGAGCAAATAGCGGCGTTTTATCTGCAAGGTGACTTTGAGTTTAATAGCGTGCGAGGTAATTTAGGGGTGCGGGTGGTACGCACTAAAACCATGACATCATCAACCGACCTATATACTTATTTATTAGATCATACCAATGATGACAGTGGCGAGCCGGTAACCGGAGATGATCGATTTGTTGAAGACTATCAACTTATTACTCAAGAGAGTACCGATACTCAAATTCTTCCTAGCTTTAATATTGCATGGGATATAAGTGATGATGTAGTGGTACGAGGCGCGGTTGCTAAAGTGATGTCACGACCTGATTATGCCGATTTAGGCGCACAACAACGCATTACCTTTGTCTCAGATGAGTGGGCAGACGATAGAGCTGAGTTTAATGAAATCCCGGGTTTTAGTGGTAGTGGCGGTAATAAAAACTTAAAGCCATTTGAGTCGGTGCAAGCTGATTTATCTATTGAATATTATTACAGCGAAGGCTCTGCCATTGGTTTAGCATTGTTTCATAAAACTGTTGATAATTTTGTTGTTCCCTTAGTTATTGACGTACAACAAGATTTTGCTGGTAAAGAGGGCATAGTTGAGGCAGGAAATATTACTGTATCGCCATATAGCACAGTAGGTAATGGCACTGATGCCGTATCTAAAGGGGCGGAAGTATTTATACAGCATGCCTTTGATAGTGGTTTTGGTTTTTATGCAAACTACACTTATAACAAAACCAATAAAGCCGATGTAAGTGTTAATGGTGAAGAATTTGGCCAATCACCATTAATAGGCAGTGCTAAGTATCAATACAATACCTCGATATATTATGAGGGAGATGCCTTTAATGTTCGTGCTTCTTATAATAAACGCGGTGAAACCGTGTTGGGTTTAAACAGCGGCTTAAATGTATACCAAGACCCATACGAGCAAGTTGATGTAAATGCTTCGATTAATTTATTAGAGGATTTGAGTTTGACCGCTGCAGTTATTAATTTAACTAAATCTGAGTCGGTAAAGCGCCTAGGTAATGATACAGAGTCTCGGTTATTAAACTCAAGCTATTCGGGAAGACGTTATTATGCGGGCATAAACTACCGTTTTTAAGCTGAGTGTGTTGAGTTTGGGTAAACAAGCTGCTTTGTTGCTGTTTTAGCTTTTTCTTGTAAGTTATTACTTTATAATGAGCGTTATAAAAATTATAGAATTAATAATAACAGAATTGAAATGAGTGATTTAACGGCAATAGCCAACTTATCTATTTTATTAGTTGAGCCTTCTGAAGTTCAGTAAAAGCTAATAAAAAATCACTGGCTCAGTGCGGTGTTACACAAATTGAAACGGCCAGCACTCAAGAAAACGCGCTGGCTGCTTTATCAAATTATCACCCTGATTTAGTCATTAGCAGCCTGTATTTAAGTGATGGCACAGCTGATTCTTTATTACAGGCAATACGCAGTAATAGTAATACCGAGCAACAAGTGGAACTAGAGCACTTTGATGTGACGCTTCTTAGAGTGCTTGTGGTTGATGACAGCCGTTTTGCGCGAAAACATATAATACGTGTCTTGGCGGGGATGGGAATTCTAGCACCGGTAGAGGCCGAAGACGCTAAACAAGCGATTGAAATGTTAAACAGCCAATCATTTGATTTAATTGTTACAGACTACAATATGCCAGAAATGGATGGTAAAAAATTAGCTGAAACGGTAAGGCAATCGAATGCGTACTCGCATATTCCAATTCTGATGGTGAGCTCACAAGCTAACGATACCCATTTAGCTAATATTGCTCAAGCGGGTGTGGATACAATATGTGACAAACCGTTTGAGCCTGCTACGGTGCGCGATTTACTCTTTAAAATCATGAGCTAAAACATAACTATAAAAGCACTTTTTAACTAAAGTGCTTTTAAGTAACGCAATGAAAAATTGAGCAGCTTGGCGGCCGGCAAGGGCTTACTTAA
Source organism: Pseudoalteromonas sp. S4741 (assembly GCF_005886135.1). NCBI lineage: Bacteria > Pseudomonadati > Pseudomonadota > Gammaproteobacteria > Alteromonadales > Pseudoalteromonadaceae > Pseudoalteromonas > Pseudoalteromonas sp. S4741. The sequence continues at coordinate 9,153 of NZ_PNCN01000070.1, forward strand.
ATAAAATCCCTGAGCAATATCGCAGTTTAGCTCGTTGAGTAAATCTAGCTGCTCTTTGGTTTCTACCCCTTCAGCTACTACTTTTATTTCTAGGCTGTGTGACATAGCTATGGCCGCTTTCACTAAATTACAGTCTGCCTTGTTATCTGTTATACCAGTAATAAAGCTGCGGTCAATTTTTAGCACATCAAAAGGGTATTCTCGTAAGTAACTTAATGATGAATAGCCTGTGCCAAAGTCGTCCATTGACAGTTTTATGCCCAGCTCATCAATTTGCAATAAGGCATCATGAATTGACGCTTGGCTATTCATCAGCACCCCTTCGGTAATTTCCAGCTCTAAACATTCATTATTAATGCTATTTTTATGCAGAGTGTGTTTAATTATATTGACCAGTTCTGGGTCTCTGAATTGGCGCGGTGATAAATTAATCGCCATGGTATAGCTTTGCTTGTTAATTGATTGCCATTCATTTAAAAAGCGTAAGGCTTGTTGAAGAACAAATACACCAATAGGCGCAATTAAGCCGGTTTGCTCTGCAATTGGGATAAACTCATCTGGGGTGATTTCCCCTAACACTATATTATGCCAACGAAGCAAGGCTTCAGCGCCAACGATAGTGTTTGTTTTTACATCTATTTGTGGTTGGTAATAAAGCTCAAATTCATTACGCTCTAGTGCACCATGCATTTGCTCTTCTATTTCAAAGCGGCGGCGCATGGCGACGTTCATTTGTGGGGTGAAAAAAGAGAACGTGTTTCGCCCCATGGTTTTTGCTTGGTACATAGCGGTGTCGGCATTTCGTAACAACACCGAGGCGCAGGTGCCATCCTTAGGGGAAATAGCAATACCAATACTTAATGTCAGTATTAAGTCTCTGCCTACAAGTTTAAATGGTTTCTTAAATGCTTGAAGTAACCGCTCAGCAATCGCTAAAGCATCGCTTTCATCATTTAAATTGGATATTAAAACAATAAACTCATCGCCGCCCAATCGGCCTATTGTGTCATTTTTTTTAAGTGTTTGCTGTAATCTTGCTGCTGCCGCAATTAATAATTTATCCCCCACTTCATGGCCTAAAGAGTCATTTACTTTTTTAAAGTCATCAAGATCTAAAAAGAACACGGCGGCTTTTTCGTGGCTCTTTTGTGCTTCCAGTAATATTTGTGATAAGCGGTCTAGAGATAAAAAGCGATTAGGCAAATCGGTTAAACTATCAAAGTGGGCCTGATGGCGAATTAGTTCAGCGGAGCGGTGTAGTTCGCTAATATCACGAATAATCACCATAATTTGGTTTGTTTTGGGCAATAAACGCAATCTCGCTTCGAAATAAATTACGCTTTCAGGCATGCTTAATTCGTATTCAAAACTGACCATACTGTCTTGTGCTATCGTTTTTTCTATATGAACCTGAAACTTTTGCGCTATTTTTTCAGGTAATACATCCACCATTTTTTTACCAATAAACTGGTTAGGTGAAATATATAAATCGTTTTCATTGTTTGCATGGTAGTCAGTAATAGTGCCATTTTGCTCTAGTACAAAAAATAAATCAGGAATTGCCTCAAATAAAGTTTTGAGCATGGTGGCATTAAATACGGCTTCTGCTTGTGCTTTGTGAACCTCAGACAGATCAATATCAATACAGTACATTTGTTTGGTATTGTACTGATTGGTAAACATAACATGGCTTGAAAATACGGCTACATCATTGCCATTTTTATGTCTGAGTATGAGTTCTGATGCGGGAATTTCAATATCATACTTAATCCAATTACTATGCGCTTTAATAGCGGGCTCTCGCATTGGTGCGGGTATAATTAAATTTTCGAGTTTTTTGCCAATGGCTTCTTGGTGTGTATACCCATAAAGCAATTCACTGCCTTTGTTCCAATAAATAACACGTCTTTGCTCATCGTAACCTTGTACTGAGATAGAATCGACAGCATCAAAAAGCTGGTGCAGTGGGTCATTTGTAACATATTGATGAGTCGGTATATTATTAGTTTTATTGGGAGCCATTAAATGGGTTCCAGTTATTGAATTACTTTATTTATATAATAGACATAAAATTGTGATTTAGCATGGTAAGCGGCGTTTCAATAAGTGATTTTTTATTGATTGAATAGATAGTGATTTGAATAAAACACAGGTAAGCACTTTTATAGTAAAGGCCAATAAACATTGGCCTTTACATTTTATTATTAGTTGGTGGGCATTAAATAGATTTCGCGTACGCTATTACGCTGATTAGCTTCAATGGCAAACAAAACGGCATCGGCCACGTCTTGAGGGTCGAGCTTATCTGGTTTTGCTTCATCAAAAAATGGTGTATTCACCATGCCTGGGGCTATGGTTGTACATCGGCCATGCCAAGGTTTCATTTCTTCTGCGAGGTTTTGACCAAAGCCATGGGCAAACCATTTAGTGGCACCATAAATAGAGCCGTCAATGGGTCTTCGCCCTGCTGCAGAGCTGGTTAAAATAAAATGTCCTTGTTTTTCACGTAAATGAGGCAAAGTGAGTTTAGCAGTCCAAAGCAATGCTTTAATATTAAGGTCAACCATGGCTGACCACTCTTGAGGATCGCCATTCTCGGTTCCAGGTGATGACACCCCCATGCCGGCGTTAGCGAATGCTACGTCTAATCGGCCAAATTTTTCAACGCCTTTACTCACTACATTCTCAAGTTCATTAAATGCAGTGGCATCGGCTGAAACGCTAAATGCATTTTCATGGCCTAACTCGTCAACTAGTTTATTGAGTTTATCTTCGCTGCGCGCGGTTAAGATCACTTTGTGGCCATTATTAACTAATGTTTTAGCGGTTGCTTTACCTATACCACTCGAAGCACCTGTAATGAGGACTATTTTTTCTTTCGCCATGATTGTTTCTCCTATGTTTACATATTCAAAATGAGGACAGTATTTACAGTAACTTTTATACTAACACTAACAGTGTGCGATTAAGCCAAATTGAATAGATACATCAGAGAAACCTAACCTTTATTTAATGCTTTAATTTAATATAAAAACAATAGGTATAACTGATTTATAGCTATATACTCGCGCCGTTTTTAGTCATTAAGGTTAATTTGTGGGGTTAGCGTATTTAGCTTTGCTCCTTGTTAAATTGTGCTGAGTGTCAGCCCATTTTTTTTGGAATATGTATGAAAGATAAACTTATTGTGTTTTGGCAGAGCCATTCAGAAACCATTATCACTTTGGGTTACAAAGTGGTGTTAGCGTTGGCTATTTTAGTTGCGAGTGCACTTATTGCGCGCTCGGTTAAAAAAGCGATTAAAAACTCTAAGTCGCCATTAAAAAAGGTAGACGAAACACTTCTGCCGCTGTTATCTAGCATTGCAGGGTATTTAGTTTACATAATTGCTGGGCTGTTTATTTTAGATATTTTTGGTGTTAATACGGCAAGCTTAATAGCGCTAATGGGCGCGGCGGGTTTAGCGATTGGTTTGGCGCTTAAAAACACCTTAAGTAATATTGCCGCTGGCATTATGCTATTAATACTTAGGCCATTTAAAATAGGCGATTTTGTAGATGCAAGCGGCACGCTTGGCACAGTAAAAGAAATAAACTTATTTACGACCATTTTTAAAACCACCGACGGCCTTTATATCGCATCGCCTAACGGTAAAGTATGGGGCGGCAACATTAAAAACTTTACCCGTAACGGTAAAAGGCGTATGGATATAGTGGTGGGAATTTCGTACGCCGACTCTATTGATGTAGGCTTAAATGTACTTAAAGAACTCGCCGAATCAGAAAGCCGACTACTCGCAGAGCCTGCACCTAAAGTAATGGTTACCTCAATAGGCGAAAGCGCAGTAAATATACAATTACGTGCTTGGGCTGTAAATGGCGATTACTGGCAAACCGTGTGGGATTTAAATAAACGCGTTAAAGAGGCCATAGAAGGCGCGGGGCTGAGTATTCCGTTTCCGCAGCGAACGCTGCATATATCTGAGTCGATGGCATCGGCAATAACGGTTAATACCAATCCGCAATAATACTTAATCATTTTGCGGGGCTAAACGTGTCGCTACCTGCGTTAAAAAATTCTCATTTAGAACAATTAAATAACGAATTTTTTGCCTAGTTATCAACACGTTTTTCCAGCCTCAAAATAGATCACTTAATTAAGCGAATTGGTATAAAAAACGTTTAAACTCTATTAGCATAAGCACAAATAAAAATAGCGAGCCTTGGCTCGCTATTTTTGTATTAACCTTTGTGTTGGTTGATGTATTAACCTTCTAATTGAAAGTCGTACACTGAGCCTAAATTAAGCAGTTGGGTTAACTCATCAAGCGCTTGATAACTTTCGGTTAATAACGCTGGATCGGCAAAGTCGTTAGCACCGAGTTTATCGCGGTAATGGCGCGTAGCCCAATCACATAACTGGATGTACTTTTGCTCATCTAAAATAACCTCTGGATTTACCGCAGCTAATTCTTGCTCGTTAAGCGCCACACGTAAACGCAAACAAGCAGGTCCGCCGCCATTTTGCATGCTTTGGCGTAAATCAAAAAACTGCACTTGATTTATGGGGTTATCGGCAATAATCATTTCTTCAATATACGCTTTTACAGCAGGATTACGCTGGCATTCTTGTGGCGCTACTAATAGCATTGAGCCATCATCTAGGCTTACTAATTGGCTATTAAATAAGTAACTGCTTACTGCATCGCTAATACTTACTTTATCGGTAGGTACTTCAATTATGTATAGCTGTTTGTTACCTACATAAGCTTCGCGGATATCGTCTAATGCTTGCGTTTGATTTAAAAACGCCTGCTGATGGCATAATAAAACATTGGCGTTACCCACCGCGATTACATCATTATGGAACACCCCTTGGTCAATCACATCAGGGTTTTGTTGTAATAGTATTTGGCTCGATTCTTTTAAATTATGTAATCGGCAAATGGCTTCTGAGGCCTCTAATGTTTGCCTTGCAGGAAACTTAACCGGTTTTGGTAGTTGGCTGTTAAAGGCACTTGCGCCAAATACAAATATTTCTAGGCCTTGCTCGCCGTGGCTATCGCAAAGTCGGGTGTGGTTAGCGGCCCCTTCGTCGCCAAAAAAGCCCTGATCGGGTAAATGTGTATGGTGTGCAAAGTAGCTATCGTTATTAAACATGGCTTTTAGTAAGCGGGTAGTGGTAGCTGGCTCTAGCGAGCGATGGAACTTATTGTTTAAATTAGCTGAAGTAAAATGCACTTTGCCATCGAGGGTATCTGGCGAAGGTGACACAGTGGCGGCATTGGCGGTCCACATTGCAGAGGCCGAATAACACGCGCGCAATAAAATAGGGTCGGCTTTAAATGCTTTTTGAATAACTTGCGAGTCGTTGCCGGTAAAACCTAGGCGACGTAGTACGTTTAAATCGGGGCGTGCGTGGGGTGCAAACACACCTTGTGTTAAGCCTTTGTCGTGCATGGCTTTCATTTTTTCAAGGCCCTGTAACACAGCTTCTAGTGGGTTTGAAATACTCGCCGCATTGTTTAACGAGGCAACGTTACCATACGATAAACCCGCATAGTTGTGAGTAGGGCCAACTAAGCCATCAAAACTTACTTCTAAGGCGTGCATACACGTTCCAATTATATTGTTTTTTAGTTACTTAACAATACAACGCAATGGCTGTGCTTGCAAAGTATATAAATACCAAATCTATTGGCTGTAAACTCGCTCTTTGTCGCACGTAGTATGGGTATTACTCGGATCGTTTACCTGCCATACGCTAATGTCTAAACGCCAGAGTAGGTAGAGGGTGTGGTATAGGTTAGCCATGGTATTTTCCTTGAAAGTTTCACTGAACACATTGTTACTGTGGAAGAATTATGCCAACTGTTAAGTAAATATTTTATGAATATAAATCAGGTATTTATTAAACAACTAAAAAATAACTTTTAAACACTTAGCACCACTTTGGGGCTAAAAGGCCTAAAAGTTGCACCAAAATGCCACGCAGCAGGTGCGTGGCTTGGGTTTTTACGCTGTAATTAGCGCCCTACCTTACCTTTTACTAGCGGGTCGAACGACAGCACACTAAATTTTCCTTGGCTGGCATTTTTACCGTTATTTAATACTGGCGAGCGATGTAGCTCATTTACGGTAAAGTATATTTTATGATCTGCACCATAACTAAAGCCATCTGGCCAGCTTAAGCGCTCGTCTTTAAATAATACTTGGTATTTACCACTTGGCTTTACTACGCCAATTGCGCCATTGGTTATGTCGGTAACATACACATTGCCGCCGCCATCAACAATAATGCCATCTGACATGGGTTTAGAGCCGTAACGCGTTACTTTACTCTCAAGGGCGCTTGCGCTCAGGCTTTTATTGTTCATATCGCTTGTGGCAATACGGTAAACCGACGTGCCAGACATAGAGCCAAAGTAAAGCCACTGTTCGCTTGGGTCGAGTGTGATTGGGTTTACGCCTAAACGAGCTGGTTGACCGCCTAGTTTCATGGTGCGCCCTTCAATGACCATGTCGATGTTTTCGGCTGTGGTGTATGAGCTATTTTGTAATACTCTGCGCGCCTCACCAGTTTTTAAATTTACGATAATAATAGCGGCTTGGCTGCCTTGTGCGGTGTCGGCAATGTATACAACACCGTGTTTATTATCGATGACTAAATCGTTTAAAAACGAGGTGTCGGTAATGGTGGGTTTAGCTAAGTAAATTATTTTATATAGTTGCTCTTTATTGGTATCCCAACCAACTAAACGCCCAGCATGATCAGGGCCTGATGTATCAAGCATCCATAATACGCCATCGGCTGATACATTTATGCCAAGTACATCGTAAAACCCTTTGCCGTTTTTATACGCGTATGCCCATTCTTCATTAGGGTAGGGTTTGGTGGTGCCATCACTTAATAGCTCCATAATTTTTTGTTTTTGGCCGTAAAAACCATGTACCGATAAAAACTTACGACCCGATGGCGTAATAGCAATGTTACCCGGTGGGTGTTGCGCGCCAAATGTGGCGACTGTTTTTAAATCAGCATTTTGATTAGCGGTATTAGCAAACACACTGCTGGTTAAAAACGCTGTACTGCAGGCTGCAACTAAAAGTAATTTTTTAATCTTGATCATTTTTAAAAGCCTTCTAAAACAAGTTTACCGCGTGAGGTGTGCGATTCTAAAATTTGATGCGCTTTATATAAATTAGCGGCGTTTATTGGGCCTAAATTTTGCCCAAGTGTGGTTTTAAGCGTACCTGAGTCTATCAGCTCACTAATTTCATTAAGTAAGGTGTGCTGCGCTGTTATATCGGGTGTAGTAAATAGCGAGCGGGTAAACATAAATTCCCAATGAACCGATATAGATTTAGGTTTAAATTTTAAAATATCGAACGATGTAGGGTCATCTATTAGCGCAAATTTACCTTGGGGCTTAATGCACTCCACTATTTGGTCTTGGTATTGGTCGGTATGAGTTAATCCAATAACGTAATCAAACTCAGCTAAACCGAGCTCTTTGCGCTGCTCGTTTAAGTTTTTAGAATGATCGAGCACGTGATCGGCGCCTAACTCTTTAAGCCAGGTTACGCTTTGCTCGCGTGATGCAGTACCAACCACATTTAGCCCAGTAAGTTGCTTGGCAAGCTGTACTAAAATAGAACCAACGCCACCTGCGGCGCCAATAACTAAAATAGATTGCTGAGTATTTTGCTTATTTTTAGGCACTTGCAGGCGGTCAAACAGCATTTCGTAGGCGGTAATACTGGTTAGCGGCAGTGCTGCGGCTTGTGCGTCGGTTAATGTTTTAGGCGCACGCCCTACAATGCGCTCGTCAACTAATTGAAATTGCGCATTACTGCCTTGGCGCGATAAATCGCCGGCGTAAAATACACGCTCCCCCACATTAAATAACGATACTGACTCGCCAACGGCTTTTACAATGCCTACGCCGTCCCAACCTAATACTTTGTAGCCTTGCTCTGGCGCTACATTTGCACGTATTTTTGTATCTACTGGGTTTATTGAAATAGCATTTACTTCAATAAGTAGGTCGTGCCCGGTAGCGGTTGGGGTATCAAGCTCAATTTCTTGTATAGAGCTTGCTGTAAGCGTTTTAGTGTTTTTGCTGTATCCAAATGCTTTCATGTGCGTTCCTAAGTACTTTTAACTTAATAAGTACTATAGCTCAGTTGAAAAATAGAAAAAGACATGAAAAACTAAAGCACTTTCAAATTTTAATTGAAAATATGCGATCATTTAACGATATTCAAACTTTTATAGATGTAGCTAGTTGCGCCAGTATTTCTGAAGCCGCACGGCAAAACGCGCAAACCTCAGCGGCGGTAAGTGCAGCTATTAAGCGCCTAGAAAAAGATTTAGGAAACGTACTGTTTATTCGCTCAACCCGCAGCTTACGCTTAAGTGTGGCAGGAGAGCAGTTTTTAACTTATGCCAAAGATTCACTTTCGCTTATTCAACAAGGGGTAGCCGCAGTGCAAACTGCAGTAGGCGAAGTAACAGGGACACTACAGGTATCGGCCCCGTGTGATTTAGGGCGAAATAAACTAAGTGAATGGCTTAATGAGTTTTTAGCGCAATACCCGAATGTAAAACTTAAACTGCACTTAAGTGACGAAGTAAGCGACATTTATAGCCAATCAATTGATATTGCACTGCGCTTTGGTGTACCAAAAGAGTCGCAGTTAATTGCAGCGCCACTATTTTTAAATAATGCGCGTATTTTAGTGGCCTCTGCTGAATATATAGCAAAAAATGGATTGCTTACACACCCCCTTAACTTAACGCAGCACACCACCATTACCTTTATGCGTTTTGGTGAAGTGTTTAAAGAGTGGCGTTTTTATAAAAACGGCGCAGTACAAAAAGTACATCTAAATTGCCAACATATAGTAAACGATGGTGAAATGGTGAGGCGCTGGGCGCTAGAGGGCAAAGGCATTGCGTATAAATCGTACTTGGATGTCATTGATAATTTAGCAAGCGGGGAGCTCGTTCATTTATGCCCACAGTGGCAAAGCGATCCGCTACCGCTTTATATGATGTACGCCGACCGACGCCAAATGACTCCGGTGATCACCGCATTTAGGGCGTTTATTCAACAAAAAATAACCGCGTTAGTTGGCTAACTCATCGTCGCTTTTAGTATTTAAATCGTTTACTACTAAATCAAGCAGCTGCATAAGCTGTTTGGCTTGCGTAGGGTCTACACTTTCAAACTTACATAATATATTTTTTGGAATATCAGCGGCTTCGTTTTTAAGGGCTTGCCCACGATGGGTAAGCTGAATTAGGCGCTTGCGCTTGTCGTGCTCGTCTTTAATAACGGCTAACAGAGACTTTTCGGTCATTTTTTTGAGTATTTGGGTCATAGCGCCGCCATCAATAGCGGTTTTATCTATTAGCTGCGCTATGGTTATTTTGTCTTGCTCCCACAGCGCCATCATTACTACATATTGCGGATACGTTAAGTTAAGTGCAGCCAAAGGCTCACGGTAAGCGCGTGCAATGCTATTTGATGCCATATATAACCTATGACACAGCTGATTTTTTAACTTTAATTGCTCAAACGACATACCTAACTCCTGAATACCTTAAATTCAAAAAACATTTTAATTTGCATGCAAAGTATTTGCAATCTCTAATTACTTGTCTTACTATTTTGCATGCAAATTAAATTAATTGATAAACTTTGGAGTTCATTATGAATGTATTACAAAACGTTGCCTACACGGCAAAAGCAACTGCAACCGGTGGCCGTGAAGGTGTAGCTAAATCTGACGATGGCCGTTTAGATGTAAAACTATCAACCCCAAAAGGGCTAGGTGGCGACGACGGACAAGGCACAAACCCAGAGCAATTATTTGCAGCAGGTTATGCTGCCTGTTTTATTGGTGCACTTAAGTTTGTAGCGGGTAGCGAAAAAATTGCCCTGCCAAGTGATACTTACATTAACTCTGAAGTGTCTATTGGTGCGATTGATGCCGGTTTTGGTATTGCTGTAAAATTAGCTGTATCACTAGGTGATATGAACAAAGCAGCGGCACAAGCCTTGGTAGAGAAAGCACATCAAGTATGTCCATATTCAAATGCAACTCGCGGCAATATTGAAGTAGAGTTGTCGGTTATTTAATTAACCCCTTTATATTGTTTATAAAAACACGCCGTGAGTGATCATTGCGTGTTTTTTATTGGGCACATCTCTAAAAAGCCAAACTTGAGTTGACGCGGAAAATAGATAACTTTACCTGTATATATGAAATTTCATATTTTCACTACTCCATATGTCTTTCTTTTCATATATTGTTGTATGCAAAACAAGACTACACTGTATGAATAAACTAAATCCTCTGCATTTTTTTAAATGTATCGCTGATGACACCCGCTCAAAGACAATACTGCTTATTGCGCATGAAGATGAGTTATGTGTATGTGAATTAGTGGCGGCACTTGATGTAAGCCAGCCTAAAATTTCACGGCATTTAGCTGTATTACGTCAATGCGGTTTGCTTGCTGATCGTAAGCAAAATCAATGGATGTTCTATAGCTTAAATAAATCACTACCTGATTGGGCGAAAGATGTAATTACAAAAACATTACATGCCACCCCTACATTTTATGAGTATCAATTACAGCGTTTAAATGTGATGGGCAAGCGTCCCTGAACTCTGATTAAGAGATTTACTAACACATTGAATCAATAAAAGATATTTGTATTTATTTATCTCTAGCTAGAGATTTTTAGTGAAAACAAGGCGAAATTACGCGTCAATAGCTCGCCTATTGCAAGTAAATTCAACGCAGTTAGCGCTGAAAGTAGCTGCTTGAGATGGATTTATTATCCGGAGTTCAGGTTAGCTAGCATAACAACGACAACAAGAATGAGTTCAATAGACATCTTCAACGCTGGCGAGAGTGTTTTATCTTCTTGTAACTGAATTTTAGTTTGCTCAACTATTTCAGTGATATTTATGCTGTTTAAATTCATTAAAGCTAGAGCGATAGGGTAATCGCTCTAGCTTGGCATACTGGCAGGATCAGCAAATAGCTAAAAATGATCCTTAGAAAATAGTTTGTCTTGGTGAAGAGTTACATTTTTTGTAGCTTTAATATAGTCTTTGAGGGCTGAAAATACGACTGGTGATTTAATTAACGCCTCAATTTATACCTATATTACTGCAGAGTAAGCGCTACATAATAAAATAATACGACTAAGTGTCATGCTAGAATGGCGAGCGTATTGCGAGTATTATGCAAAGAAGCAATGTTTAGCATTATTTATTCCACATAAGGGGAAATTAATGGCAGCAGTAATATTTTTTGGAACTAAAAATGACCAGTAATAATCAAGCTACAAATAAGCGTAAAAAAAATAATCCGCTTACCGAAATAGTCTTTAATATCATCATCCCTTCAGTCATTTTAATGAAGTTTTCTGGCCCTGAATATTTAGGCAGTGTGGCTGGTTTAATTGTCGCGCTTATATTCCCCATTAGCTATGGGATTTATGATTTTATAAAAGCGGGCTCATTAAACTTCATCTCGCTTTTAGGCTTTTTAAGTACTTTGCTTACCGGTGGTATTGCCTTGTTTGAGCTAAACGTTGAGTGGTTAGCTATAAAAGAAGCAGCTATTCCGGCAATCATTGGTTTTACCGTGTTGATGTCGGGTTTTTTTGGTAAACCCCTGCTAGCCAAACTTTTATTAAACTCACTTTTATTTAAGCTAGATACTATTTACGATGCCTTAGATGCACGAGGCAATACACAAAGCTTTAAACAAAAGATTACTAATGCTAATTACTTATTAGCGCTTACCTTTGTGTTTTCATCTACGATGAATTACATCCTTGCTAAATGGATTGTTACCAGCCCTGCAGGCTCCGTTGAATTTAACGAACAGCTTGGCGAAATGACGTTACTGAGTTATCCGGTAATTGCTATTCCGTCTATGCTCATGCTCATTGGTATTTTTGTTTATGTAATTAAAGTACTAACTAAATTAACCGGTATGAAGTTTGAAGACATGGTTAATGCTGAATAGGGTTATCCATAATCTATAATAAAAAGCCGTTGTTAAATAATAACACCACTCGTTTAAGAACGAGTGGTGTTATTTCGTTTATATCTAACCGGATATTTTTGTGTCTTTGCCAGCACCGCTCGCGGATAAGCTTTTCGCTTTCTTTTCTCCGGTAATATTAGCCGTTTACCGTTTTCACGTAGTTCTTTTAGCTTTTTAGGGATTGTCCCTGGGCTTCGACCTGAACACCATAAAAACTCGTCTTGTATGAGATATAATGCGTTAATAAAACTGATGCGTAATGGCTCAACTTTATGGGCTT